>JAUXJK010000114.1 GCA_030624785.1 Actinomycetes bacterium | reverse complement strand
GACGCGGCTACGGCGCCACCGTAGTGGGTTGCGGTGAGGGCGCCGGCTAGAAACTTCCCGCCGACGCTGTCGATCGTCGCGGCCCATAGTTGCTTGGAGAGTGGTCGCTCCGCGTGCGCCTCGACGTCGCTGCGCCCGAGTACCTCGCTGGCGCCGAGACTCCGTAGCCACTCGTGCGCGTCGTCCTTACCCGTGCTGGCGTGCACCTCATAGCCGCGGGCCGCAAGAATCGCCACGGCGGAGCTGCCGACTCCTCCGGTCGCCCCCGTAACGAGCACCGCACCCGCGCCCGGCTCGAGGCCACGTTGTTCGAGCAGGTGGAGACTGAGGCCTGCCGTAAATCCGGCGGTGCCGAGAATCATGGCTTCGCGGTCGGTGAGCCCTGCGGGTTGCGTCACAACCCAGTCGGCCGGGACGCGTGCCCGTTCTGAAAGGCCACCGTTGTGTGCGGTGCCAAGTTCATAGCCGTGAGCGAGCACAGGTTGATTCTTGGTGAAGCGACCGTCCGAGGAGTCCATGACCACGCCGGCCATGTCGACGCCAACAACGAGCGGCGAGCGACGAGCGACCTTGCCTTCGGGCACGGAGGCGAGACCGTCCTTGAAGTTGAGCGATGACCACTCAACAGCGATGAGGACGTCCCCATCAGCGATGTCCGCATCTGTCATCTCGCGTACCGCGGCTTCCACGCCGGCGTCGTGATCGGCGACGAATGCGCGAAACGTGTCCTGGCTTGCGTCCGTCACGTGAAATGCCTCCTGCTCGGGTTGTGTCGGCTCGCGTCACCTCGGGTGGCGCGCGATTCTCGTCGTCACCATAGAAGGTCCCTTGCGGCCGGTGCCCGGGTGACCACGTCGTACTAAACTGGCCACCGAATTCGTTGGCGCGCGACGAGAGGCAAACCCGTGATCGAAGATCTACCGCAGCTCACGATCCATCCACGGCCAGCGCGCCCTGACCCGGCGGTTGTCGACGCGCTGCGCGGAGCTCAGACTGGCCACCTCGTCGACGCGATGAACGGACGCGGGGCGCTCGATGCCGGCATCAAACCCGTCGCCGGCCTGTCAGACGAGAACGCGTCCTTCACGGGGGTGGCGCTTACCTGCTGGACCGGGCCAGACGACAACCTTGGTCTCATCGGAGCGATCGCCGAGGCTACGCCGGGCGACGTCGTAGTCGCGGCAACGGATGCGTTTCACGGGGCCGCGGTTGCCGGCGATATGGTGTGCGGACTGCTTCGCAACCAGGGCGTCGTGGCGTTTGTGACCGATGGCATGACGCGCGACTCAGCCGGCATTCTGGCCACCGGCCTTCCGGTTTTCTGTGCCGGTGTTACCCCTAACTCCCCGGCGCGCAACGGACCGGGGCTTGTCGGGGCGCCGATCACAGTCGGAGGCGTCAGCGTTGCCTCAGGCGACATTCTTGTTGGCGATCCCGATGGTGTCGTGGTGGTTCCCGTCTCGCAGGCTGCTCAGGTTGCGTCGAGACTCGAGGAGATTCGGACGCTCGAAGCAAAACTGGAAGCCGAGATCGCTGCGGGCCTTGGCGTTCCGGGGTTCTACGAGGAGCTTGTCGAGGCTGGTGTGGTCAAGCGACTCGACTGATGCTCGACCAGACCAAGCAACGCTCGGGCCAAACTAGAGATCGAGTTCGCGCAGACGTGCACACGTATAGGCTGCTAGCGACGTAGCGAGTTCACGACGAAAAGGAGCGAGCGTTGGCGGCGCTTTACTACTACGACGGAACGTGGCTTGACGAGAATCCGAAGCTCGTTGGGCCCGCGGATCACTCGCTCTTTCTCGCATCGGCAGTGTTCGATGCGGCACGGGCAATCGACGGCTTCGTGCCTGATCTGGAGAACCACTGCCGCCGATTGATCGCGTCGGCAGAAGCCATCGGGCTCCGCTCACCGGTGCCGGCCGAGAAGATCATGGAGCTCGCCATCGAAGGCGTGCGGCGAATGCCCGATCCCAGAGCCGACATCTTCATTCGTCCGATGATGTTCGCGACGCGTGGCTCGGGCTACGGCGGAGTCGTGCCCGATCCAGACTCCACGGAGTTCGTCTTTCCGATCTATGAGATGCCGCTGCCCGAGTTTCAGGGCTTTTCCGCCGCCTTCTCGACTCGGCGTCGCCCGGCGCGCGACATGGCGGCGACCACGGCCAAGGCCGCGTCCTTGTACCCGAACTCTGGCCTCGCTCTCAAAGAAGTCAACGACGCCGGTTTCGACAACGCGATCATGCTTGATCCGAACGGCAACATTGCCGAGTTCGCCGCGGCCAACCTGTACATCGTTCGTGACGGTGTCGCGCTCACTCCGACCTGGAACGCGACGTTCCTCAACGGTGTTACCCGCAGGCGTGTGCTCGGTCTCTTGCAGGAAGCCGGCGTCGAGGCGATTGAAACCACGGTCACAGCGGACGATGTCCGCAACGCAGACGAAGTGTTCTCGACGGGCAACTTCGCCAAGGTTCAGCCGTGCACTCGCGTCGAGGAACGCGAGCTGCCGATCGGCCCCGTGACCACAAAGGCTCGCGAGCTGTACTTCGACTGGGCTCGCGGTACGGAACGTATCGCCTGATGCCGCGCAAGGTGCACGAGCACCCAGACAAGCGATGGCCGACGAACCGGATCTTCGGGTCGAGCTGCGCTTCGAGGACATCTACTACGAGTCGACGGAGATCAAACCGGATGCACCGATAGCCCGAGCCGTCCAGGCAGCTGCAGACACGGTTCTCGGCGAAAGCCCGCCGTTCGAAGCATTTCCGGGCGTGACGGATGCTGACCATCCACAAGGAGCAGCCGGAATTCCGACCGTCGCGTCATTCGGTCCTGGGTTTCTTCCCCGCGCGCATGGCCCGAGCGAGTCTGTGCACGTCGACGACATTGGGCTGGGAGCAAAGATGTTTGCGCTGGCCGCACTACGATTCGTCGCCGGCTAGCGCAGCTTCAGCGAGCTACGAATCCGCCATCGACCGGGAACGCGTGTCCCGTGACAAACGAAGCCTGGTCGCTACACAACCAGACGGTTGCGGCCGCAACCTCTTCAGGTGTTCCGAGACGTCCGATCGGCTGCGCATCGAGATAGAACTGCTCTCGCTCCGGCGAGCGGGCGAGAATGCGATCGACGAGCGGCGTGTCTATGACGCCGGGGCACACGGCATTGACCCGAACCCCCTTGGTCGCGAACTCGAGAGCCGCCGTCTTCGTGAGCCCGACGACACCATGTTTACTTGCGACATAGGGGGAGGAGCCGGCAAGACCGACCAGCCCAGCTACCGACGCGGTATTGACAATCGCGCCAGCGCCCTGGCCGAGCATCTCGGCGATCTCGTACTTCATGCATAGCCAGACGCCCTTCAGATCAACGTTGACCACGTGATCCCAATCCGCCTCTTCGTAGTCGACCGTCGTCGTGCCGACCTTTCCTTCCACGCCTGCGTTGTTGCAGGCGCAGTCGATTCGGCCATGCGTCGCGACCGTGGCCGCGACCATCGCCTCGACGTCGACAGCGATCGTCACATCAGCTGAGATGAAGCTCGCCTCGCCGCCCGCCGACACGATCAGCTCACAGGTCTTGGCTCCGCCGGCTGCGTCAATGTCGGCGACAGCAACGGCTGCGCCTTCGTGCGCACAGGCTTCAGCGATCGCACGGCCTATCCCGGAGCCGCCGCCCGTTACGAGCACAACCTTGTCGGCGAGCTGACCGCTCACGAGAGGGATCTCTCAAGGCCCATCAATGCAGCGTAGAGCGCCCGTGTCCGCGTCATCGAGATCTTTCGAGCTGAGGCGTCCGCGAGTAGCGGCCCCAGTATTGCTTCGAGTTCGGTCCGCTCTCCTCGCTGCACGTCCTGCAGGGCGGAGTGCGTCGATTGACCGCTCGCGAGCGGTGATGTCATCACGCGTTGGATTGCATCTGCCTCGGTGGCTGCGAGCCACGTCTGTACTTCGAACGGCCCGAGATCTAGCAGCAGCACCTCGTTCGCACCGGCCAACTCCGCTAGCTCTTGCACCATTCCGATATACACAGTCGCCAGAAGCTCGTTCGAAAGAATCTCGGCGTTCGTCTGGCGTGACAGGGTGGCCAGCAAGCCGATGGGGCTCCACCCGACGAGCTTTGTCCACGTTGCGGGCGAGATCTCGGTGGAGGCCTCTGTTCGCAATCCTGCGCGAGTACATCGCTCGACGAGCCAGTCGACTCGTTCCGAGCGACGTCCATCCAGCTCTCCGAAACGGGTTACACCGTCGTAGGTCCACCGTATGACCCCCGGGGCCGAGCGTTCGCCCGCGACGACGGCGAGGGCCCCGATCACCTTGCTGCGGCCGAAGGCGCGTACAAGCAGATCGTCCTTGACGACCCCGTTCTGAATCGAGGTCGCGAAATCACGTACCTCGACGTGCGCCGTCGCGGTGACCGTGTCTTCGGAATCCTGGGCCTTGACGGCGTAGATCATCACGTCGCAGCTTTCGATCCGTGCCGGATCGTCAAGTACCTCTACGGGCACGACGAAGCTGCCGAGCCCTTCGAGGCGGAGTCCGTGTTCACGCATAGCCTCGACGTGTGCACCCGGGCGACCGAGCACCGTGATGTGGCATTCGCCACAGCGCGTCAGCAATGCAGCGAAGGTGCCTCCAATGCCGCCCGGCCCGACGATCACGACGTTCTTCATAACGCCCGCCACCTAGCCGAGCAGCGCGCGCTTGGCCTGTAGGTACTCCTCGCTTGTGATCGACCCCGCGTCGCGGAGCGCGGCCAGGCGCTCAAGTTCGTCGGTGATGTCGACCTTGACCTCACGGGCACTCCCCTCGACCGTGTCAGGGTCGGACGGTCGGCTGTCCGCGGTACCGCCCGCGGAGAAACTCTTGTCGCCAAACATCGCCGCGAACACGGTGGCAGCGCCCGCTTGTTGGTCGGCGCTACCAGGATCACGTTGCCGCGTTCGTCTGCGAAGCGCCCGCGCGGCTCGCATGGTTGCTCCGCCGGCAAGGATCATGAGCGCGAGCCACGCGAAGCACAGCCAGAACCACCCGTCGCGGTCGGCTTGAGTCGCCTGGACAGCCAGGAAGGCGAGCGCGAGCGCCGTTGGCACGATGAGGCGCCGGCCAACCATGACCTGGAGGGCGATCCATCCGTACGAAAGCCAGAAGAGCCAGTCCGTGTCTCCGGTACCTGCCTTGATCGCGATGAAGGCCAGCGCGACTCCAGCGATCGCGAGATGAAGTGGGTAGAGGATGAGGTAGAAGGCGAAGCGACGCCCGGCAAGAGCGAGTAGCGGTATCAACCAGGCGCGACGCCACGAGCGCGTAACGTGCGCCGAGTCTTGTTTCGGGATTCTCACGAGTCAGGGCTTACGAGCCCGGGAGTGTTCACTCGTGGCGTACTTCTCAAGAGGCAGAGGCACGGTCGCGCAACGCGATGCAGTCTCCTCTTCTCTGCGAGTGATGTTCAGCGACGTACCGGCGATCTAGTCGTCCCTGCCGCCTCCGACTACGTCCTTGCCCTTGTCGACCACGTCGCCGGCGACGTCGCCTACCTTGTCGTCCACGTCACCCGCAACGTCCATGGTCTTCTCGGCGGCAGTGTCGAGCCCCACCTTGTCAGCCGCGTCACCTGCCTTGCCGGCGGCGCCGCCCGCGGCGTCTTTCCCTTGTCCCATGAGCTTCTTGAGCCACTCCATATTCGACCTCCGAAATCGATTCGACGCTTGCCCACGCTAGCGCTCGGCGAGATAATGACAGGTGCGGAGGTCACAAGCGAGTTTCGCCACCGCCCCCGGACCGCGTCAGCAGCCGGCGTGCCTAGCCGAGCAGCGGTGCGATCCGTTGTTTTGCGTCGGCGATGGCATTCACGCCTCTCGCGAGTCGGGTCAGACCCTGGTCGAAGATCTCGCGGTCGTCGGCATCGATGGCATCGATGAGGTCGGCACGAGCACGGTCGAAGCGTGAACAGGCCTGCTTGAGACTTGCTGCTGCCGGCTCGAGTTCGGCCGGCGCGGGTGGGACCTCGCTCTCGAGCGCCGCACAGCGCGGGCCCAGCGCATCGAGTGCGCTCAACACGCGCTCTCGGACCACAGGCGCCCTGCCGGCTAGTAGTCGGCGGCGATCGCGCGGATCGTTCAACAACTCGCCGGCTGTGTTGGCCTCATCCAGCGCACTGTCCGCCCACCTATCGGCGAGCAGGCTCCACTTCTCCGTCTCCGACTTGCCGAGTGTTGCGACATCCACGATGGCCGGCTCGTCACCGGATGATGCCGTCGAAGGCGATTCGCTACTCCCGCACGCGCTAGCTACAACCAGGAGGATCACGGCGCCCGTCGCGAGGCCTATGCGAGCACTAGCTGTCGCGTGTGGCACCGTTTGAGCATGACACACGCGACAGCCCGACTCTCCGGTTGGGTCGTGCCCAGCTCGAGGCGCGGCAGGATTCTCGCCGCGTTGGCGGTCGCGCTGGTCGCTGTAGGACTCCTCTTCACGTATCGAGGTGGCGCAGAGGAGGCAGTTGGGGCCGAGGATCCACGGTGGGCGGAGCTCGCCGGCGCAGCGGTTTTTGGAGCGAGTCATGTGCTCTACGAGAACCTGCCCGGCGGCGTCGTCGTGGCAGCACAGCGGACCGTGCGCTTTCGTCCGCTGATCGAGGCGGCGGTTGAGGGAACTGATGTGGATCCTGACCTCCTTGAGGCATTGATCTTGCTCGAGAGCGGTGGCAGGCCGG
>JAUXJK010000365.1 GCA_030624785.1 Actinomycetes bacterium | reverse complement strand
GCTCGTGCGTCACGATGACTCCGGCGACGGCAGCGCTCATTCGATGAGCTTTCGGTATACGTCTGCCACGACGACCGCGGCATTGCGCCATGAGAACTGTTGTGCTCGTTCACGGCCCAGCCGC
Organism: Actinomycetes bacterium; assembly: GCA_030624785.1. Lineage (GTDB taxonomy): Bacteria > Actinomycetota > Thermoleophilia > Gaiellales > Gaiellaceae > JAUVPB01. The sequence goes on along the minus strand of JAUXJK010000365.1, from coordinate 2,500 downwards.
GTCTGTCTCTCTCGGTCTGCGATCGCGCGCTCGATTCCGCCGGCGAACGCCGACGAGTGGCCCGGCTCCACAAGGATCGCGGCGTCACCTGCGACCTCGGGGATGGACGACGTGTTCGCGGCGACTACCGGTGTTTCGGATGCCATCGCCTCAAGGACGGGAAGTCCGAACCCCTCGTAGAGAGACGGGAACACCAGACAGGCGGCGTGGCGATAGAGCCCGGCGAGTTCATCGATCCCGACGTGTCCGCGCAGGCTTACGCGGTCGCCGAGACCAAGCCGATCGACAGCGTCGCGAACAGCGCGCTCGCTGCCCTGGTCCGGGCCGACCATGATCAGGTCGAGCGGCGGCTCGGCGAGAGCAACGGCTTCGACCGCGGTTATCGGATCCTTTCGCGGGCTCAACGTCCCAACGAAAAGGGCGTAGGGGCGCCCGTGCCGCCTCTGGTCGTCGCCTAGCGCGGTGGCGTCGCCAGGAGATGGAACGAACGACGGATCGAGCCCGTTCGCATGCACGAAGACACGTTCAGGTGGAAGGCCGTAGATTCGCATGAGTTCGGACCGCGTGAACTCCGACACAGTGATGATTGCTGTCGCACGCCGGACGGAGCGCCGAACCGCGCGTCGGAATACGATGCGGTCGCGTAGTCGGGTGAGGCGTGCATCGGCTTCGAACGAGAGATCGTGGACAGTGATCACGGACGGGCCGTCGTATCCGAGCGGCACGGCGTACTGGAAATGAGCAAGAGAAGGGCGAAGCTCGCGGAGAAGCCGCTGCAGAGATCGACTCATCCGATAGATCTGCGAGCCGGCGGCAAGCGCAATGGGCTCCACTCCGTCAGGAACCAGCTCTGGTCGCCGGGTGATTGCGGCAAATCGAAGATCGGGCGCTATGCCTGGGAGTTCTCGCAGTAGATTCGCGACGTAACTCTCGTCGCCTGTTCGTTGGCGCCCGAGGACGTCAGCGTCGATTGCGATCAGAGGTCGAGGCACAGCGATGGCTAGGTGGTGCCGGCCACGAGTCGGTAAACGCGGCGTGTTGCCTCTGCTGCACCGTCCCACGAGAATGAGCTGGCGCGCTCGGGGCCGGCCGCTCCGAGCTCTCGACGTCTCTTGATCGCCTCGTTGATTCCAGACGCGATGGAGTCAGGATCCGTGGCGTCGACCTGTACGGCGGCTCCTGGCGCAAACTCGTCATACGGAGGCCCGCTCGGAACGACCGTCGGCGCGCCACATGCCATGGACTCGAGTGGCGGCAGGCCGAAACCCTCGTAGAGCGATAGGTAGACGACACATAGCGCTCCGCGGTAGAGGGCAGCGAGTTCGTCGTCTTCGACGTGCCCAATCAGCTTCACACGACGCTCGTGGGGGATTCTGACGTCGCCCCAGCCAGACAGGCCCACGAGGCGCAGCTCGGTATCCCCGAGCCCGGCACGTTGAAACCCCTGAATTGTGCGCGCGAGGTTCTTGCGAGGCTCAAGCGTCGAAACAGCGAGTACATAGCGCCCCCTTGTGTGGTCCCCCCAGGGCTCGAACGGTGGGCCGACCCCGTTTTCGATCACAGTGATCTGCTCGGCGGGCACGCTCAGATGCTGGACAAGCTCATCCCGGGTGAAGCGCGAGACGGCGATGAGGTGGTCGGCCGATCGAGTTATCCGAGGCAGGGTCATGGTCGTGTACCGGCGAGTCCATGCATTGAATGTCCGCGGATGTCGGAGCACGGCGAGGTCATGCACGGTGACGACAAGCGGCACAGGGGAGTTGACGGGCGCCCGGTGTGTTGGACAGTGGAGGAGGTCGACGCCGTCGGCAGCCGCTCGACGAGCGAGCTGGGGGTACCACTGGAGGTCACGCCTGAGCTTGGCGCTCCGGCTTTCCCCGGCCTTCGTGTACTCGACGAGTTCGAATTCAGGGTCGCCACGCAGCCGCTCAACGAGAGCGTTGAGATAGCGCGCCGTGCCGGCTCGCGTGAACTCGAGCGCGGAGACGTCTATGCCCACGCGAAGCCGGCGCATGGGCTCGAGTGTGTCAGACACGAGCCCGGTACCCCGCAAGAACGGCGCGCGCGCAGGCCTCTGGTGTGAATCTCGCCGCGTGCTGAAGGCCGGCCTGGACTCGATCCTGTCCGGCCGCCAGCGCGAGGTCGATCGTTTCGGCCAGCGCTTCCGCGTCGCCTGGATCACATCGGTATGCGGCGCTGCCGCTGGCTTCGTCGATCGACGGATGCTGTGAGGTCACGACGGGTGTCCCAGAGGCCATCGCCTCGACTACCGGGAGACCGAATCCTTCGAAACTTGACGGGTAGACCATGACCGATGCGGACCGATAGAGGCTGGCAAGCTCATCGTCGCTCACGTACCCGATCCGATGGACGCCCTCTTGCTCGAACTCGACCTTCTCTCCCCAGCCCGCGGCGCCGGCGATCACGAGCTGGGCGGCCGTGTTGCGTGACCGCAATAGCGCATATGCGCGCAAGAGCTCCCGCAGGCACTTACGCGGCT
>JAUXJK010000303.1 GCA_030624785.1 Actinomycetes bacterium | reverse complement strand
TTCGACCCGTCGACGTTGCGCTCAAGGTCGTCGGAGTCGGCAACGTCGGCACCCGTTGTGCGATCATGCTGCTCGAAGGGCGGGATCACCCCGATCCGCTGTTTCTGCAGATCAAGGAGGCCACGTCCTCCGTGCTCGAGGAGTATCTCTCGCCGAGTCCGCTCGAGCACCACGGACGGCGCGTCGTCGAAGGACAGCGACTCACGCAGGCGGTCAGCGACATCTTCCTCGGGTGGACGCGCGGCTCACTCACAGGTCATCACTACTACTGGCGTCAGCTCCGCGATTGGAAGGGCTCGGCCAACATCGAAACGGCCAACCCGCAAGTGCTATTGAACTACACGCGGCTCTGCGGCTGGACCCTCGCGCGCGCCCATGCGCGCGCCGGGGAGCCTGTTTGCATTTCCGGGTACCTCGGCAAGGGCGAGGTGTTCGATCGTGCGCTCGCACGTTTCGCGGAACGCTACTCGGAGTTGAACCGCCAGGACTACGACTCGTTCACCGCTGCGATTCGGTCCGGTCGGCTCGACGCCGATTTCGAGCACTAGCGAGCCGGAAGCGCGCGTTAAGGAAGGCGTAAGCACTACGCAACCTTGGCGATAGCTGCAGGCAGCAGGGTGGTCTCTCGATCAGCCACACACCGGTTGCGGTCTGGTGCGAGTGGGCATTCACGAAGGGGGAGGTCAAGCATGTCGAGACGTTGGATCCTTGCGATAGGGCTCGTGGTTGTATTGGCGGCTGCTGCGGTGGTGTCGGTCGTCAAGGTCACGGCCGCGTCGGGTAACGGAAGTGCGCCCAGGTACCTGGTCACCGTGACCAACCTCACGTATGGCCAGCCCCTCACGCCACCAGTCGTTGTTCTGCACCGTCATTCGGTCGACCTCTTTGATCCAGGCCGGCGTGCCAGCTATGAGCTACAGCAGCTCGCTGAGAATGGCAATGATGCGCCACTCCTGGCCACGCTCGACCCAGCCAACAATCGGGCGGTCAGCGCCGTAACGAACGTTGCTCGTGGAGCCGCGGGCCCGGCGCCGATCGTGCCGAAGGGCGATCCCGGTGGATCCGGCTTCGCCAGCGCGCAGTCGTTCATTCTCACGGGTGGGCGGGGCGCGAACTACGTCTCGATTGCGTCGATGCTGATCTGTACGAACGACGGCTTCGTCGGCCTCGACTCGATCAAGCTGCCGCGTCACGTCGGGGATACGGCGACATACTTCGCTGCCGGATACGACGCCGGCACGGAGAAGAACACCGAGGACTTCCGAGACATGGTTCCGCCGTGTCAGGGCCTCATCGGCGTCTCCTCGAGCGACGACGGAACGGGCTCAACGAACCCGGATCTCGCTCAGAACGGCGTGATCGGGCTCCACCCGGGAGTGCAGGGTGGGAGCGACCTCGTTCCTGGAACGCACGGTTGGGTTGATCCGACCGCCATGTACTTCGTCGAGCGAATCGGCTAGTACCTACGCGAACAAGCGCGAAAATCGTGAGGCCGGGCTCGTTCTCGGCCTCACGGTCTTCGCTAGTGCAATCTGGCGAAGCTCGTGTGTCGCGGGGGCCGCGGAGCGCAGTGCGCTAGAAGCCTTCGAATCGCGCGAAACCGTCGACTGGCTCTCGATCGGTCACAAGCGCGTCTTCCGGTTTGCTGCGATCCGCATAGCCAAGCGCCATTCCGCAGACGACCATCTGCTCTTCAGAGAGCCCGAGCACCTCTGAAATCGTTGTCGGATACTCCATCCAGGCGGCTTGCGGGCAGGTATCCAGACCGAAACCTCGAGCGGCAATCATGATGTTCTCGAGGAACATGCCGTAGTCAAGCCAGCTGCCGATCTCGAGCTCGCGGTCGATGGTAAATATCAGGCCGACGGGAGCGTCGAAGAAGCGATAGTTGCGACCGAACTGTGCCCACATCCGCTCCTTGTCGCCCTTTTCAATCCCGAGCAGGCCATAGAGGTCCCAGCCGATCTTGCGGCGCCGAGCAAGGTACGGATCGCGCCAATCCTTCGGGTAGTAGGAGTACTCCGGCGAACCCTGTGGCGATACCTCCCGTAAGTCTGCAACTGCGTTGCAAAGCCGATCTTTGGCGTCGCCCGCAAGCACCCGAACCTGCCATGGCTGTGTGTTCGTACCGCTTGGCGCACGTGCGGCGAGCTCGAGAACCTCGCGGACCGTGGCCTCGTCGACCGGCGTCGGAAGAAATGCGCGCACCGAGCGCCGCGATCGGAGCGCGTCGTGCGCGCTTATCGTCGAATGGCTGTCGTTAGTGGTCACGGCTTGGGCGACACGCTTTGGGCGGCAAGGGTTGCGATACACGCCTCGGGCGTGGTCGGTCGCGGCGATGCTAGCGAGTCTCTCGCGCTGTCGGCAGGGCGAGCACACCGGAAGCCGGCGCGTCAGCCGGCGCTTCATCAGGCTCTACCTATTCTGAACATTCCATCGCGAACGGCAACCGCAGCAGCGTGCGCGCGTCTCACGTAGTGCTCACCCAATGGCAACACTTATCAGCATCGCGTTCGTTGCAGGCCTTGTCACGGCCATCTCGCCGTGCATCCTGCCCGTGCCCCCGATCATCTTCGCGGGCAGCGCGAGCGGATCGCGGCGCAGGCCTATGCCGTTATCGCCGAGTTTCACCACCTCGAGCTGAGGTTCTCCCCCGGCGTCGAGGTGTACGCGTTCACGTTCGGAAAGACGAGTCCCGGCGGCTAGCTGCAGCACCCTGAAGCCACGGCCTCGCCGTTGCAGCAAGCCTCGCTTGTTCCCTCGTGCAAGGCGCTCGGCTCCTCGTCGATGACGGTGTAGAACTCCCACGACCCGAGCGGAACGTCGGGAGCAGTCACGTAGACCTTGTCCTGGACGGCGTGGCAACACATTTCATTTTGCGAGGCGCGCGTCGACAGCCCCGTGCTCTCGAAGCGCTCGGCTGCATCCGCGACCTGCTCCACATCAGAGAGTTCCACTCCGAGATGGTTGAGCGAGCCTGAGGCATCGGGATTCTCGAACAACACGAGCTTCAATGGCGGATCGGCAATCGCGAAGTTCACGTATCCAGGACGGACCTTGTGCGGCTCTGTCCCGAATAGCGTCGAGTAGAAGGCGGTGGCTTGCTCGATGTCCGAGACGTTTAGCGCGAGTTGGAGGCGACTGGTGTTCATCATGGCTCCCTTGTCTGAGTTCACCTTTCACCTCTGCAGACGAATGTGCGCGCCAATGGACGCAAAGATCGTCGGAATGTACTGCGGCCGACGTGCGTTGCCCTCTATATGAACGGCAATCGCGAAGTGACCCAGCTGCGCTCGAGCGCGCCTCCCGAGCTGTCGTCGTCACGGACATCTCCGGTCGTCGACTGGTCAGAGATGAGCCACGATCTTGTTCGTTTCGTGA
>JAUXJK010000146.1 GCA_030624785.1 Actinomycetes bacterium | reverse complement strand
GGGGTCAGAGTGTCGAGGTGCAAAACGCGCAGCGTGATGCGCTCGCCGGTACCTCGCTCTTGCAGTGGGGGCACTCCTGGACCGAGGCTGCTTCTTCCGCCAGCTTGTGCGCTTCGAGTCGCTGTACGGGCTTGATGACGAAGAAGAAGATCGCTGCTGCAATGGAGAGGAACGCGATCAGGGCGTTGAAGAAAGCGCCGTACGTGAACGTGCTGTCGTTGATCGTGAATGTCAGTTGCGAGAAGTCGGGCTCGCCGAAGATCGCAGCGATCAGTGGCGTGAGCAGGTTCTCGACCATCGATGTGATCAACGCGCCAAAGGCTGCGCCGATAACGACCGCGATCGCCAATTCAACGATGTTCCCCCGAGTCAGGAACTCCTTGAACTCTCGCAAGATGCCTGGCATTGCGACTCCTCCTCGTGTGCCCGAGCTACGCTCGACGTTGCGCTCTGCACCGCCGATCAGCGATGGCGGGGGTTCGTGCCCGCAACGCGAGACTCTAGGCATGAAATCGGCCCGTGCCTCGTCGCGGGGCGACCGAGAACTCGAGGCAACTAGTGCTGCGACGCTGGGCTACGCGACGTTGGCGAGTTCGGAGATCGGCGAGGTGTCGTGAATCGGGTCGCCGACTATTGCCGGCAGTGTGACCACAAGCTTTGTGCCGGTGTCCGTGGAGTCGAGCGAGACGTTGCCTTGAAGCAGGCGTGCCCGCTCCTCGAGCGATTCGACGTTGCGGCGGCGCCGTTCGCGGTGACCGTCGTCGACGACCTCGAGTACGAAGGAAAGGTCAGCCGCCCGCTTGATCGTGACGCTCACCGTTGTCGGCTCGCGGCGTACGGACTGTCCGAGCGCTTCGCGGACCGTCTGATAAAGCGCAACTTGCATCTTCTCTGCAAGCAGTTCGCCTGCGACGACATCCAGCTTGGTCTCGAGGCTGCCGCCACGTTCGAGTTGATCGCCGATGGCGCGCACGGCCGCTTCGAAGCCATAGTCGCGAAGAATCATTGGCTCGATCGCGAATGAGAGGTCGCGGATGTTTTGGATCGTACTGCGCTCACGCTCGAGGGCCTTGGCCAGGATCTCCTGCGCCTCATCGGGCCGCTCATCAGCAAACGCGGAGAGAGCCGCATCGTGCATGAGTGCGACGCCGGAAAGCTCCTGGAGGGGCCCGTCGTGAAGAAGGAGCGATAGGCGACGACGCTCATCCTGCTCGGCGGTGATCAGCTGCTCTGCAAGACGTAGATTGTGTTCACTGTCCTCGGCGCGCGCAACCGTTTCGCGACGCTCCTGACTCATCAAGACTCCGGCCAGAACCAATGCCGCGAGCGCGGCTCCCATCAGGCATCCGGCGGCGAGCGATGTCTCGCCTGCGGCCCAGGTGGCTACGCCGACGACGAATGCGGCTCCAATGGCGCCGGCGGCAACGCCGAAGAGAGAACGCCGATTCTTGCTGAGGTCTGGCACCAAGGTGTCCTTGACTCGACTCGACTAATCGATGATCGAGTCGCGCAGGGCGATGGCGACAGCGTGCGTACGGGTATCGGCCTCGAGTTTGGCGAGAATATGCCTGACATGACTCTTGACAGTCTCTTGGCTGATGAAGAGCTTGGCAGCCACGTCAGCGTTGGACATCCCGTCAGCGAGAAGCTTGAGAATCTCGCGTTCACGTGCGGTGAGGATGTCTTCTCGATCTCGCGAGAGGAACGCAGGCATGAGGGCTGGGTCGATGTAGCCGTCACCTTCGGAGACCTTCTCGATCGCCCGGACAAGTGTCTGATTGGGCGACTCCTTGAGAAGGTAGCCCTTTGCACCCGCCTCCAGGCCGCGCGTCAGCAGGCTGCGTTCGTCGTAGGCAGTAAAAAGAAGAACGTTCGTTTCAGGAAGCTTGTCTCGGATCTCCTTCGTCGCCTCGAGCCCGTCCTGCCCCGGCATCCGGATATCCATGATCACGACGCTCGGGCGTCGACGTTCTGCGAGCGCTACCGCACTCGCGCCATCAGTTGCCTCGCCAACGACTCGAATATGCGGCGCCCGCGAGAGAGACAAACGTAGTCCTTCGCGGACGACCTCGTGGTCGTCGGCAATCAGGCATGTGATCTCAGATCCCATCGAGATACCAGCGTTTCCTTTCTGCGGGCAGAACGCACCAGGGAGGTGGTGTGTCAGAGTCGCAAGGGCTGTATCGGCGTGGTGTGCCGCGACCTTTACGGGTGGTTTGCGGCATCCCCCATCTGGTGTACCTCAGTAGGCTGCGTTTCCCTCAGGTGGGGGAGCTCGGTGGGCCCAATCTGACTACAGGGACGGTAGTTTCGTCGACCTGGCTCGGACGGCCAATTCAGACAGCTAGTGCGAGCTGTTGTGGCTCCGGCGGGCTAGATCGGACAAGCCGATGTGGTGATCCCTCGAGGCCGAGTCGATCGCGAACGCGAGTAAAACGCTCAGCAATTTCCTGCAGATATGCCTGAGGAGGATGGGTGCGGTTTCCGTACAGGCTCTGGTACTTCGGATACAGGTCGGGCTGGGCTTCCCGCAGCCATGGCCAAAAATGCGGACGAATGCCGGGCTTGATGTGTAGCGCGATACCCGCAACCTGCTTCACGCCCGCGCTCGCGCACGCGCGCAATAGCTCCTCGATCTCACGCTCGCCATCGCTCAGGAAAGGCAAGATCGGAGCAACCAGAACCGTCGTTGATACTCCGGCGCACCCAAATCGACGCAGCACCTCGAGTCGTGACTGTGCCGGGGGCGTATCTGGCTCGAACAGCTGACGGAGCCCATCGTCGAGGGTGTTGATGCTCATTGCCACGGATGCACCCGGGCCTCGGTCCAGTTCTTGAAATACCTTGAGATCTCGAACGACGAGAGTCGATTTCGTCAGCATCGAGATGGGCGTATCGAAGGCGAGCAGGCCCCCGAGCACGCCTTCCGTGAGTCGATATCGTCCTTCGCAGGGCTGGTAGGGGTCGGTCGCCGTGCCCATCGCGACCGGATCTCCTCGCCAGCTGCGAGAGGAGAGCTCGCGGCGAAGCACGTCGACGATGTTCGTCTTGACGACGATGCGTTGCGAGAAGTCGTCGCCCACATCGAAGTCGAGATACGCGTGGTAGGCGCGTGCGAAGCAGTAGTGGCAGCTATGCGTGCAGCCCCGATAGGGGTTGATGGTCCAGCGGTACGGCATTCGGGAACCCTCCGGGACAGGGTTGAGCGCTGACTTGCAACGATCCTCGAGATACGTGGCATTCGCCATGCCGCAGTATAGAACATATGTTCGGTCAATTGGGCTTCTCAGCACCGGCCGCCCGACGGCCAGACCCCTTCCATGGTCGCGCCATCGCTATAGGCTGCGCCGCGTGGTTGAGATCTCTGAAGGAATTAGGCGAGTTACATTTCCCCTGCCGTGGCAGCTCGATCATGTCCACGCCTACCTGCTCGAAGCTGACGATGGTTGGGTTGTGGTGGACGCGGGCCTCGGGACTCCGGACGCCCGCGAACAGTGGTCTCGGGCACTGTCGGAACTCGCGGAGCCAGTGTCCCGAATCGTCATCACCCATTTCCACCCTGATCACATTGGGGGGACGGGCCACCTTGTCGAGCTCACGGGAGCACCTGTAAGCCAGAGCGCGATTGATCACGAGACGGCGTGCAGCGTTTGGGGAGAGGAAGACTGGGCTCTTCGTCTTGCCGCGTGGTATCGCAATCACGGCCTTTCGGCAGCGCTCGCCGATGAAGTGATCGAGGAGGCTGCCAAGCTACGAGCGAACGTGCTGTGGCCGCGCACGCCGGAGCTCATACACCCGGGCGATCGTCTGAAGGCCGCGGGCGAAGACTGGGAGGTCGTTCCGATGCCGGGGCACGCAGATGGGCAGATCGTGTTGCTTGGCGTGCAGACCGGGCGCATGATCGCTGCCGACCACGTCCTTGCGACCATTTCTCCCAACATCGGTCTTCACCCCGAGAGTGGAAAGGATCCGCTTGGCGACTACCTCACATCGTTGCAACGAACGATCGCGCTGGCGCCGTCGATCGCCTTCTGCGGACATCACCATCCCATTGAGGATCCCGTCGGTCGAGCCGAGGAGTTGAGGCACCACCACCACGAGCGCCTGGAGACGACGATCGCGGCACTCGGTCGAGAGACACTGAGCGCATATGAGGTGTCGTTGCGCCTTTTCGGCGCTGAGCTACCCACACACGGACGGCGATTCGCGGTCGCAGAGACGCTTGCCCATCTCGTTCGTCTTGAGATCGACGAGCAGATAGTGCGTGTTGAGGCCGACTCTGGCGTGCAGTGGAACCACGCGTAGGTTGGGCCCCGTCGTGAGAGCTATACTTCGGTACAAGGGTGGACGCGGAAATTCCTAGTATCCGCGCCCCGTTAGGCGGGGTGTGAGCGACCCTCTCCGGATAGGCTTGCTGCTGTTGCTCGTGGCCGGCAATGGGTTTTTTGTTATTGCCGAGTATGCGCTGATTACGGCGCGGCGAACGCGTCTTGTCGAGCGCGCTGACGCAGGAAGCCGCGGCGCGGTCGCAGCGCTGAAACTCATGGAGAATCCGGTGCGCTTCATCAGCGGTGTTCAGGTTGGGATAACCGCCCTCGGGATCCTCCTCGGAGCAATCGGAGCGGGGCTGTTGACTCACTTTTTCGACCCGTTCCTTGCAGCGACGGTCTCGTTCATTCTCGCGTTCGCAATCATCACCTACCTGAGCGTGGTGATTGGTGAGCTCGTGCCCAAGGCCATCGCGCTCGAGCAGGCTGAGCGGGTCGCCGTCGCGGTGTCAATCCCCGTGAGCTGGTTCCTTCGTCTTGCAGCGCCTCTGGTGTGGGTCCTCCAGGCCTCGGCCAGCGTGATCTTGCGGCCGCTCGGCATTCGCTCATCGCCGACCGGAGTCGTCGTTCACACGGAAGAGGAGATCCGTGACATTCTGGCGGAGGCGGAAGATTCGGGCGTGATCGAAGAAGCCGAAGAAGAGATGCTCTACAAGGTCTTTGACTTCGGTGACAAAGAGGTGAGTGACGTCATGGTTCCGCGGCCCGACGTCGTCGCCGTTTCGGTCGATCTTCCCGTGAGCGATTGTCTGGCCGCGGTCGTCGACTCGCCGTATACGCGCTACCCGGTCTTCCGGGATACGCTCGACGACGTTGCCGGCATCTTGCACGTCCGTGACCTGTTCACGGCGTTCTGGGAAGGCGGTATCGACGCGGTGAGTGTCGAGGAGATCCTCCGGCCGGCGTATGTCGTTCCAGCGACCAAGAATCTCGCTGTTCTGCTGGGTGAGTTTCGTCGCACGAATCAGCATCTGGCGGTCGTGATCGACGAGTACGGCTCCGTGCAGGGAATCGTCACGCTAGAAGACGTGCTCGAGGAGATCGTTGGGGAGATCGAGGACGAGTACGACCTGCCCAGTGATTCCGTCGTGATGCTGGGTCAAGGTCGCGTTCGTGTTGATGGCACTTACCCGATCGACGATTTCAACGAAGAGTTCGGCACGACTCTGCCAGAGGAAGATTTTCACACCCTGTCCGGATTCGTCTTTGGCGAACTCGATCGGCTACCGGCCAAGGGCGATGAGATTACGTGGCAGGGGCTTCGCTTTACCGTCAAGGACGTTGACGGGCCGCGGATTGGCTGCCTCGAAATCGAGCTGCCATCCGACCACGCCGAGATCGCCGACACGCCTGAGGAGTCTGACGTCGAATCCGATGAATCGGCCTAGCGGGCGGCGGCTTTCCTAGCTGAGCGCATTGCAAAGTGCATGCTCACCGAGATCAACGACAGGTCGGCCGCTGCAGGTCAGCACATGCCGAGGTGCGAGT
>JAUXJK010000224.1 GCA_030624785.1 Actinomycetes bacterium | reverse complement strand
GTGATGTCGCCAAGAACGGTTGTCGTCGCGACGAGCGAGATCCTGCCCGTCGTCTCGGTCGCAGAGTCCTGACCGCGATCGCTTCCACCACAGGCCACCACAGCCAGGAGAACGACGGGCAGGATCGCCAATGCCGACGCTACTCGCCGCGAGCGGCCGAAGCGATGAGGCCGACGCGAAGCTTCTCGACAAGTAGGTGAGAACATCGAGCGGTCACCATAACAAGATTCATTATCACTATCGGACGTCGTCGTCCGAACCTGGCTAGGATTGGCCTGCCTTACGCACACTTACCGGTGCGAAGCCGACAGGAGGTACGTCTCTCTATGCCATTAGCAGCCGACTATCCGCTCTTGGACGTCTTCTGGACGCTCGCGTTTGTCGCGTTGTGGGCTGTCTGGATTTGGACCGTAGTCTGGTCGCTCATGGACAACTTCCGTCGCAGTGACCACGGCGGTGTCGCCAAGGCCATCTGGACTGTCTTCATCATCGTTGTGCCGGTCATCGGCATCATCGCCTACATCACCACCAGGCCGGTCGGCGACACGTACCACCACGCTCGCCCCGGCGACGGCGCCGCCTATCAGCCAGAGGCGCCCAGTCCTACCTGGCGCCGCTAGACACCACCGCTGAGAGATCCACCGCGCCGCGACCTTTGGCCTCGGTCGTGGGTCTACACATGCGACCCTGCAAGCGTCCACCTGAAGCGCGTGAGCGCGATGTCGGGGCTGAGCTCGCTCGGCGCACGCCCTCACGGAAGCGCTAGCCGGCGCGGCCCGAAAGCGCCCACGTGAAGCGCGTCTGGCTGTGCCTAGGCGCGAGCCCCCCCGGGCGCAATCCTCGTCGTACGATCAGTACGGGGACATTGGCGTCGCGGGCGACGGCCTGACGAGTCGCGCCGAGACCATCCTGCTGCCAGCGATCCGATAGCCCGACAACCAGAAGCGATCCTCGTTCGGCTGCCTCGATGACTCCTCGATCGCCAGGCTCCACAAGCATGGGGCTCGCGTCGACCCCGAGGCCCTTTTGCGTCGCAAGCGAGGCGTGAGCGAGCAACCTGCTCGCGTCCTTGCTGTCACCACTCTCACCGCTGCTTCCAAGCAGCATCAGCGGAACGTCGAGTGCCTTCGCGGCCCAGGCGCCTACCTCGACCGCCGCCCACTCGTGCTCGGCACCGCCCATCGGCACCATGACCGGACGCCCTTCCTGGAGCTCGCCTCCTGCGGCGACGAGACCAACATCGCAGGAGGCGCTCTGAAGGACGAACTCGAGATCGTTCTCGATCGTGCCCGAACGCAGGAGGGCTTCATCGGCATGCATGAGCAAGAGGTCGGCGTCCTGCTCCGAGGCGAGTCGCACGACGTCGGCACCGGGACTGTCTGAGTTGAACGCGGCGGTGCGGGCGGCATGACCACGCGCATTGATCTCGCTGCGACGTTTCGCGAGAGCCATCGTCGCGTCGATCAGATCCTCATCCGGATTCACCGCGCGAACAAGAATGAGCTCGCGAGGCGGCTGCTTGGCGAGCGCCGCGCCAAGAGCCACCAGCGCATCGAGGCTCTCTTCCCGCTGCCCGAATAACAGGACCGAACGATCCGGAGTCTCGACAGGAGCATCGGTCACCTGACCGTCCGAAGCACCCTTCGACTCCTCCTGTGGCGACGGCTGGCTGGTTCCTGGCATCGACAGAGCGTCGACCGATGGCGGCGCGTGCAGGTTGAGTACGGGATCATGATTGAGGATCTGCTGCTCGAGAGTCTGCAGAGGCTGACCTGGCTCGATACCGAGCTCATCTGCCATGACTCGTCTCCCATCCTGGTAGCTCGCGAGCGCGTCAGCCTGCCGTCCGCACCGATACAGCGCGAGCATTAGCTGGCCCCGAAGCCGCTCCCGAAGGCGGTGCTGTGCCACCAGTTCATCAAGCTCGGGTACAAGTTCGCGTTCTCGACCCAGTTCGAGTTCGGCGTCGATGCAACGCTCGTGAGCAACCAGACGCAGCTCCTCGAGGCGACCGATTGCCTGAGCGGCGAATGCCTCGTAGGCGAAGTCGGCGAGCGCCTGGCCGCGCCACATCGCTAGCGCGGCGCGCAGACTTGTCGCGACGGCGGCAGAGTCCGGGCGGTCGGCCGGCCCAGTGGCCTCGGCGAGCAGCTTTTCGAAGCGCGCAAGGTCAAGCTCTCCTGGCCTGAGCTCGAGTCGATACCCGGGATCGACGGTCAGCAGTACGCGCCGGTCAGCGTCCGCGCTCTCAAGAATCTTCCTGAGCTCGGAGACGTGAACCCGCAGCGCGGCAGAAGCCGTGGCCGGAGGATCACCCGCCCAGAGCGCGTCAACGAGCTTGTCGCGCGAGACAACGCTGCCGGCGTGAAGCAGCAGGATTGCCAGCAGCGCGCGTTGCTTGCGGGAGCCGATCGCGAGCTGACGCTCTCCCTCAAGTACCTCGAGGGGGCCGAGGATCCTGAAGTCCATGGCCAGGGTGCTCAAGGGCACGAACGCTAGCGCACACAAGCCCAAAGAGCCTCCTCACCCCCATTTTGCGCCTCCTTTGCGCGCCCTTTGCGGGCTGCTTTGCAGCCCGTTTGCGGCGCCATTCGACGGTGGTCTCCAGACGGATCGCACACAGCGATTCGCGAGACGGAGGAGGCCACGGTGGCACGCAAGACCGGACGACATCAGAGGAAGAACCGGATCATCGTCGCGGCCGTCGCCGCCCTCGCGAGCGTCTCGGCTATCGGTTTCACGACGCTGGACACCACGAGCCCTGACGCTCCCGCACCTGCCGCTCTGACACCTGCCGCTCTCGCAGCCTCACCCGCAATCGCGACCTCCACTGAGATCTCACCTGCGACTGCCACGCCGGTCGCCGAGCCGTCATGCCCGGCCGGCGAGACGCACGTCGCCGCAGAACACATCGGTGTCGACGGAATGCAGAGCTGCCTACCGATCGGCTCGGGTCTCGCCGAGAGTCACGTCGATCCTCTCTACGGCCGTGTCGCCCTCGAGATTCTGCACCTCGCAGCTCCGTCGGACGAGCGGCTCGAACTTCGAGAGCCCAGGGTTGCCTGTTGGAACCTCAACGACTGGAAAGAGATTCTCGAGCGCTTTCGAGCCGACGGCGTCAACTTCGGCTCGAGCCTCCTCGGCTGGGTCTCCGGCACGAATCGCGTGATCAACCTCTCAACGCACACGTGCCGGCGACTCGATGCCATCGCCCACCGCGGAGCGACACCGAACAGCACGGTTGAAGCATCCGCGATCGGAACGTTCGCTCACGAGACCATTCACCTCGGTGGCATCGCCGACGAGGGTGTCGCCGACTGCTACGCGAAGCAGCTAGCCCGCCACGCGGGGGAACTGCTCGGCGCAACCAACGAGACGGCCCGCGTCGTCGCAGATCTCAGCGCCGAGTACGCACACCAGGAGCGCGCTGGCACGGAGTACGACGATCCCAACTGCTTCGACGGTGGATCACTCGACATCGACACCGATGACGCTGTCTGGGTCGGGTAGCCCAGCAAGTTGCGACCGGGCGTAGATACCGAGTCAGGCGCGCGCACGCGAATAGCCCGCGCGCAACGCCGCCCACGTGAACAGCTCGCGCGGCGCGGTAACCAGGGCTACCCCGAAGATCGCGACGAACATCCCTGCCAACGTAACCGCGCCCGGTGCGTTTCCTCGCACGATCTCGATGACGATCGCGACGGCCGGAATGAGGAACAACACCGACGTCGCTCGCGCTGCCTGCATTCGTTGGAGCACGATGAAGAACAACAGCAGAGCCAATCCCGTGATCGGGCCGATCCAGAGAAGCGGAATCCAGAGCCCGGCCGCCGACCAGTCGGTGCCGGATGTCCCGGCGACAGCGAAACCGACCGGCACGAGGACGATGGCGCCGGCCCCGTACTGAACAACCGTCACGCCGATCATGTCGATGTCATCGCGACCGCCAGTCGCCGATCGGAGAACCAATGCGGCGATTCCCCACGCAAGAGCGCCTACAAACGCGAGGAGGACGCCCTCGACGAGCGTGCCCGTACTGGGGAAATCGCCAACCTGCGACCACACCATCAGCACAACGCCGAGGAAGCCGATCACAAGCCCGGCACTCCCGATCACGCCGAGGCGCTCACGGAGGAAGAAGAACCCGAGGAGACCGACAAACAGCGGCGATGTGTTGATCACGACCGCGCTGTTGCCAGGGCCAAGCGTCGCGACGGTATCCATCAATACCCATTGAAAGAATCCGAACATCAGCACGCCTGACACGACGCTGGCCATCAGCACGCGTCCCTCGGGCAACTTGCGTCGGAAGGCTACGAAGATCAGGGCAACGAGGATCAACGTGGGCCCGATCCGCAGCGTCGCGAGCATGATCGGCGACGTATGGTCGGACGCCACATCGATCGGCCACCAGCTCGTCCCCCAGATGAGCACCGAAAACGCCAGCAGGGCGACCGGCGCGCGGCCACCACCTTTGGGTCCCATGGGCACCGTCACGAAGTGACCCTACTCACCACCCGACCCCCGCGGGACCCGCGCTTTGACCAACCAGCGAGGGGAGG
>JAUXJK010000063.1 GCA_030624785.1 Actinomycetes bacterium | reverse complement strand
GAGCCGGAGGATGACGTGCAGCCGGCAATCATGGACTTCAGTAAGACGCCACTTCCCGAGTCATCTGTCGCAGACGACGAGGAGTTGGCTGCCGAGGCGGCGGCCGCAGCTCTTGCCGCTGTTCCGGCCGAGCCGACCGAGGGCGAACCGGCGGAGGGCGAACCGGCAGAAGCCGAGCCGGCCGAGGACGTAGCGACCGAAGCCGAGCCGGCGGAGGCCGAGCCTGCAGCGGAGGCTGTCGCGGATGCCCCGGCTGAGTCCGAGCCGCCGGTCGAAGTCATAACGTCTGGAGCGGCCGTCGACGAGGTCGTGTCCGAGGTTGCAGCTGAGCCAGCTCTCGAACCGGCGGCTAGTGAGGAAGCGTCGAGCGATGCCGCGGCGGACGCAGCAGCAGCGGAACCAGAGGGCGAGGCCGAGCCTGCGGTAGGCAACGGCGCGGACGACGCCGAATCGGCCGACGACGCCGAGCCCACGCCGGAGAGTTGACGCAACCCGTCACTGTTGCGATCACCGGTGGCGTCGGCGCCGGGAAGAGTGAAACCCTCAAGTCGTTCGAGCGGCACGGGGCCGCGATCATCTCGAGCGACGAGATCGTCCACGAGCTCCTCGCCAGTGACGAGGACGTCAAGCGGTCAATCGTCGAGCGCTTCGGTACCCGCATACTCGACGATGCTGGCGCCATCGACCGCTCGGCGGTCGGGGCGATCGTTTTCGCTCAACGCGATGAGCTGGCGTGGCTCGAGGAACTCCTCCATCCGCTCGTGTCCGCGGCATACCTGCGCTGGCGCGACATGCTTGCTCGACTCGATCAGCCGCCCGCCATGTGTGTGACAGAGGTTCCATTGCTCTACGAGAGCGGGAGCGAGAAGCACTTCGACGTGACGGTCGCAATCACCTCGACGCGCGAGGCTCGGCTGTCGCGCGCGATCGCGGCGGATGCCGGGCAACGTGAGAAACGTCTGATGCCCGAGGCCGAGAAGGCCACCCGCGCCGACTACAGCTTCGTCAACGACGGGTCGATTGAGCAGCTCGACACGTTCGTGAAAGGCGTCATCGAGGCCATGGCACCGGCGAGTGTCGAATGCGGAGCCGACTAACTCGAAAGGCCGCCGGTCTCGTGGCGCTCGCTCTGCTTGCGCTCGGCGGCCTGGCCGCGCTGGGCGTCTATGTCACGTCTGAGGAGCCATCGTGGTACGCGAGGCTTCGTTACCCACTCGAGTACGAGCACATCATCGCGAGTCACGCGGAGAACTACGAGATCGACGGTGCGCTACTTGCGGCTCTGATCTACCGGGAGAGCAAGTTCGACTCCGAGGCCGTCTCCTCGTCGGGCGCGATCGGACTAATGCAACTTCTGCCGACGACGGCCGATGGAATCGCACAGTTCACCGGCGGCGGTGAGTTCGTGCGCGACGATCTCTACGACGCTGAGATCAACGTCCGCTACGGCTCGTTTTACCTGCGACGCCTGCTCATGAAATATCAGGGATTGGAACTCGCGCTTGCGGCATACAACGCCGGCCAGGCCAATGTTGACGAATGGATCGTCGAGGAAAGCGGCATCGTGTACCCGGAGACGAGGGAGTATGTGCGCGACGTCGTGCGTCTCAGCGCGGTCTATCGACGCGCGTACGGATCGCGCCTCGGTGACGAGGTCGAGACGGTCGGGATCGCTACGGAGCCGTGAGGCGGTTCCAGACGTTCTCCAGGAGCTGGGAGACATCGTCCTGAAGTGCTCTGATTCCTAGCGCCAACACGCCGGCAGCGAACACTCTGGCGCCGGCCTCGGTTTCGTAGTACGTCATCTCGGCTGTCCTGCCAGGCCCGAACAGGTCCGGGATCTCAGCGATCACCATCGTCCCGGGGGGCGAATCGGCGGTTGTCTGGTCGATCTCGATGCCGTACTGCCCAAAAACACTTCCGTTGGATAGCCCCGTTCCCTCAAAAGCCCAGGGCGCGAGCTCGGCGCCCTTGACGACGAAGCCGTCCTGAATCGAACCGTTGTCATTGGCGAGGTACTGGACTCCGATCAGGGCTGCCTCGGGTCGTCCTATCTCCCGCCACAGGGCGATGCGCTGGAGCCGTGCTCCACGTTTGCGAACCTTCCAGAAGAAGCTGTTGGCAGACAGGAACATCAGGTTTCCGCCGAGATCACGGAACCGTTCGATCACGTCGTAGACGTGCGTGGTCACATACTCGGAGTGGCCCGAGAAAATAATCAGGTCGTACGCCGACCGTAGGCTGTCGCCGCGAGCGAACCGCTCGAGATCGTCCTCCGCGTAGATGTGCACCTGTTTTCCCGTTTCGTGCAGCCAGCGAAGAAACGGCAGGTCGTAGAGGCGGAAACGGGGTGGCACGCCGCGGTTGAGGAACGGTCGATCAAGTCGGATGCTGTCTGTGCTTCCGGCGTACCAGGTGTCTCCCCAACCGTCGCCGTCGCGGTCGCGGTAGTTGTACGCCTGCCAGGTGTGCGTTGGCAGCACGACGGCGACTCGCGCGGGATTGGAGGCACGGGGGCGCACGACGAAGGGTGCGAAGCCGACCCGCCCCTCATCGGTCGTAATTCGCGCAAAGTAGAGGCCGCTCGGCCAGTCTCCAATCGGTAGGCGTATCGAGCGTCGCCGGAAGCGATATCGCTTCCACGCCACGCCAATCGGTGCGGCAACCGACGTGCCTCGCATCACGTCATTCCGCCTCGTGCGTATTCGCTCCGAGCCGCTGTGAAGGATCTCCACGGTGAGCTTGGCGGCATGAGCTTCGACGAACAGCGACGCTCGCTCTCCGCTCGCATAGCTGCGGCGTGCGAATGACGCCTCGACGCCGAGGACACGGACCACCGGCGCTACTCGTTTCCCGACGCCTGGTCGGTCGGGGCCGTAGAGGGATGTTCGCCCCTGAGCGTCTGTAACACGCAGGCGGAGCATGTACGTCCGCGGTGTGAGACCTGC
Organism: Actinomycetes bacterium; assembly: GCA_030624785.1. Taxonomy (GTDB): domain Bacteria; phylum Actinomycetota; class Thermoleophilia; order Gaiellales; family Gaiellaceae; genus JAUVPB01. The sequence goes on along the minus strand of JAUXJK010000063.1, from coordinate 5,865 downwards.
CGGGGCCGTCCAGCTGATGCGGCGGTGACCGCGCTTCAGGCGCACGGTCTTCACGTCGACGGTCTCGATACCCCGAACGCCTGTCTTTGCAACCTCGAGTTGAACGCGCGCGGTTCGATCCAGGGTGAACGAGATCATCACGCGGCGTGCGGCGCGGCTCCCTGCGCGGTTGATCGTCGCCCGCATCGCCGTGTCGCCCGCATACGGACCAACGCTGTTCGTCACTCGCAGGCGTCTGAGTCGCGGCGAGCTGGTGGTTTGCCGCGCGCTCGTCGCGCGGGCCGCCTGCTGCGTGCGTGGCCCACCTCGCGCCACCCGCGGCAGCGTGATCGTCGCGCCAATCGCTCCCAGTGCAGCGAGAACCCGTCGTGAGAAGGCCTCGCGAGTCAGCGCGTCGGCGCTCGGGCGCTGTGTATCTCGCTCGGTCACCGGAGCGGCATTCTACGGTGGTACCGCGATACGAAACAACCCCGGTCGTGACGCGCTGCAGGCAGCGAACGCAGGGCTAGGATGGACGGGTGGCTGGCTTCTCGGTTTCCGACGCGTATACACCGACGGGCGATCAGCCTCGCGCGATCGCCGAGATCGCCGATGCCGTAGCGGCCGGCGACCGGTGCACGACCCTGCTTGGCGCGACCGGCACAGGAAAGACCGCGACCATGGCCTGGGTGATCGAGAAGCTCGAGCGTCCTGCGCTTGTGATCGCACACAACAAGACGCTGGCCGCGCAGCTGTGCAACGAGTTTCGCGAGTTTCTTCCCCATGCCGCGGTCGAGTACTTCGTGTCCTACTACGACTACTACCAGCCTGAGGCCTACATGCCTCAAGCAGACCTCTATGTCGAGAAAGACTCGTCAGTCAACGACGATATTGACCGGCTGCGCCATGCGGCAACTAGCGCGCTTTTCATGCGTCGGGACGTCGTGATCGTGGCATCGGTGTCATGTATCTACGGACTCGGCTCGCCCGATGAGTATCGCGAGCGCACTGTCCTGCTCACCGTCGGAGAGTCAGTCGATCGCGATGAGGTTCTCCGAAAGCTGGTCGAGATTCAGTATCAGCGCAACGACGCGGTGCTCGGTCGTGGTCGCTTCCGCGTGCGAGGGGACATCGTCGAAGTTCAGCCCGCGAACCTGGAGTCTGCATACCGCGTGTCGTTCTTCTGCGACGAGGTCGAGCAGATCACGCACTTCGATCCGATCTCAGGCGAGGTCTTCGCGAAACTCGATCACCTCGCGGTGTTCCCAGCAACGCAGTACGTCACCTCACGTCCAACCATCGACGCTGCTCTCGGCGACATCCGTGCAGAGCTCGACGGCCAGATCAAGCGATTCGACGCTGAAGGCAAGCTCCTGGAGGCGCACCGCATTCGACAGCGCACCGAGTACGACGTTGAGATGATGCAGGAACTCGGCTACTGCAACGGCATCGAGAACTACTCGCGGTTCCTCGAGGGGCGCCCGCGAGGATCGCGCCCACATTGTCTGCTCGACTATTTCCCGCGCGACTTCGTGTGCTTCATCGACGAGTCGCACCAGACCATCCCGCAGATCGGTGGTATGTATGAGGGGGATCGCTCTCGCAAGGACACGCTCGTCGAGTTCGGCTTCCGTCTGCCCTCCGCACTCGACAACCGGCCGCTGCGCTTCGACGAGTTCCTCGAGCTGGTTCCGCAGATCGTCTGCACGTCCGCAACGCCGGGAACCTACGAGCTCAAGCAGTCACGCGTTGTTGCGGAACAGGTCATTCGTCCAACGGGAATAGTCGACCCGGTTGTGGATCTGCGGCCCACGAAAAATCAGATCGACGACCTACTCAACGAGATCAGAGCGCGCGAGGCAGTAGGCGAGCGCGTCCTGATAACCACGCTGACCAAGAAGATGTCAGAGGATCTCACCGACTACCTCCTCGAAGCCGGCGTTCGTGCCCGCTACCTGCATTCCGAGATCCAGACGCTCGAGCGCATCCAGATCATGCGCGAGCTACGGCTCGGTGAGTACGACGTTCTCGTAGGGGTCAATCTTCTGCGCGAGGGTCTCGACCTGCCGGAGGTTTCGCTCGTCGCCATCCTCGACGCCGACAAGGAAGGTTTCCTGCGTGGGCAGACAGCGCTTATCCAGACGATCGGTAGGGCAGCCCGCAATGTCAATGGCACGGTGATTCTTTACGCGGACAAGGTGACCGTGGCGATTCAGGGAGCGATGGAGGAGACGCGCCGTCGCCGTGCCGTCCAGCTCGCGCACAACGAGGAGCACAACATCACGCCGGAGTCGATCAAGAAGGGCGTGTCGGACATCGCGGAGTTCCTTTCGCTCGGCCAGCCCCACGTGCCCGGCAAGCGGCGTCGAGGGACGTCGAAGGTTGAGGGCATGTCGGCTGAGGAGCTGAACACGCTCCTTGTCACGCTCGAAGAAGAGATGTATCTCGCGTCAGATGAGCTTCGATTTGAATACGCAGCGAAGCTGCGAGACGAGATCAAGGCGCTCCGTCGCGAACTCGACGCAATTGCCCCGCACGCGACCTAAGGCGCGATAGGCGACGATAGAGCGAGCTCAGCGGCTCGCTTGCGCCCCTGCAAGGCGGCAGCGACCCGTGAAGGGGCACAGGGCATCCCCCAAAGCGGTGTTGGGGGCCCCTCTGCGAGTGCCTACGGTGAGGGTTAACCGGCGGCATTCCGTCGGGCGTTCGACCGATCATGAATAGCCGCAGATGACTCACGTATCCGATGCCACAATCGAGACGGAGGTGGACGCCCCTGAGGCGCCCGCCCTGTCCGCCCACGGGATGCTCTTGTGGATCGTGTCAGGTGTGGTCGCGGCGATTGCCTTCACGGTCTACGCATTGTTCGTGGGGAGCGCAGTTGCGCCGCCGCTCGACGGCATGGCGATCTGGATCTTCTTTCTCATTGCGCTCGGCGCCGAACAGGTCAATGTTCACCTTCGACGGCGCGGCGGCATCGCACTCAGCCCAGGTGCCGTCGTGCTTGCATTGGGCCTCCTCTATTTCAGTCCGGGCTCGCTCGTTCTGGTGATCGCCGCCGCCGCGTGGATCACCAGAATCACGCGTACGCCCGCCCGCGCAGCCATGGCCACTGCCAGCGCCCTCATGCAGGCGACCGCCGCCGCCACCGTCTACACGGTCGGGCGCGTGGCAGACCCCTTCGCCTATCGAAGCATCCTTGCGCTTATGCTGGCCGTCGTCGCTGCTCATGCTGTGCGGGTCGCTCTCGGATTCACCCTGGCGCGACTCATCGGCGCGCGACGTGACGATGACGGCGGCGTTGACACGGCTCTCCCGACCCTGCTCGCCTCCCTGGGCTGGGCGGTGGTCGCGCTCGTTCTCGCCTTCGCCGGCGAGGCATCGACTCGCATTGCTGTGCTGGTGGGACTCCTCGTCCTACTCTCGACCGGACTCACCTGGGCGTATGTCAGCGAACGCTATCGTCGACGTGGTCTCGAGCTGGCTCAGGGTATGGCGCGCGCCGTGCTCGGAGCCGCTCAGACCGAATCGGCCCTCGTCACGATGCTCGAGCGGGCCCAGGCGACCTTCCACTGTCGCCACGCCGAGATAGTTCTTTTTCCCGTCGAGGCCGATGAGCACCCGATGCGGACGACAGTTGGTCCCGGCGGGGAGCGCGAGGTCATGGTGCCCGTGGCGAGAGCTGAGCTCGCGCAGGCGGTGCTAGACGCATCGGAGCAAAAACACGGTTCACTGATCACCGGTGACGCTGTTCGAGGCGTCGTTCGCGGTGTCACCGATCCGGAGCAGAACATCGCGCTCGTCGCGCCGTTGCATGGCGAGAGTCGCGTCCTCGGCACGATCGCGCTCGTCGGATCCGATCAGACAGATGCCGCGCTCGAGGCAGCCGACGTCGAACTACTCGAGGCCCTCGGCAACCATGTTGGCGCGGCTCTCGAGTACGGACAGGTTGAGCGCTCACTTGCACAGCTTGGCGAGCTGGAGCGAAAGCTTGCCCACCAGGCGTACCACGATTCACTCACCGGGCTCGCGAATCGCACCTTGCTACTTGATCTCCTCGAGCGTGCGCTGCTGCGAAACGATGCGGTCGAAGGCGACGTCGTAGTTCTCTACGTCGATCTCGACGACTTCAAGTCGATCAACGACAGCTTCGGACATCCAGCCGGAGATGCCGTGCTCATCGAGGTCGGGAATCGCATCGGCAAGTGCCTGCGCGGGGCTGACACACCGGCGCGCCTCGGCGGCGACGAGTTTGCCGTACTGATCGACGGTGCTCCGCAGTTGCGTGGCGTCATCAGCGTTGCCGAGCGTGTGCTCAGGAGCCTCGCACCGCCGATCGTGCACGAAGGTCGCGAGCATCTCGTAAACGGCAGCGTGGGGATCGCGTTTAGCACCCCAGGATCCTCGGCCGAAGCTCTGCTACGTGACGCCGACATCGCCATGTACCGGGCCAAGGCGGCCGGCAAGGGCCGCTTCGAGATCTTTGAAGAGAGCATGCACGCGGACATACGGCGCCAGATGGATATGCGTACCGACCTCGCACGGGCGATTCAGCAGGACGAACTCGTACTTCACTACCAGCCTCTCGTGGAGCTCGAATCGGCGCGAATGGTAGGTGTTGAGGCGCTCGTTCGGTGGCAGCACCCGGAGCGCGGGATGGTCCCGCCTGGCGACTTCATCCCACTCGCCGAGGAGACCGGTCTGATCACCGCGTTGGGCTCGTGGGTGATCGACAAGGCCTGCAAGCAGGCCGGCGAGTGGCACGCCCGCTTCCCGTTCGATCCAGCGCTCTCGATGAACATCAACGTGTCGGCGAGTCAGTTCCGCACACACGAGCTCGCAGAGGAGCTGCGCGTTGCCCTCGAGGGCAACGGAGTGCGGCCATCCACCGTGACTCTGGAGATCACCGAGAGCGTATTCAAGGAAGGTTGGGGCCGGATTCTTCAGGTGCTCGAAGAGCTCAGAGACCTTGGCGTCCGATTGGCGATTGATGACTTCGGAACGGGCTACTCGTCGCTCACTCGCCTACAGGAGATGCCCGTCGAAGTACTCAAGATTCCGAAACCCTTCGTCGACGACCTCGCCGGCGTATCGGGCAAGGCGACGCTCGCGCGCACCGTGGTGAGGATCGGAGACACGATCGGCATGAAGACCGTTGCCGAAGGAATCGAGACGGTCGAAAAGTGGCATCAGTTGCGTCATCTCGGTTGCGATTACGGGCAGGGATACCTGTTCGGCAAGCCCGTTCCGGCGAGCGATCTCGAGGCCCACTTCGAACGGTCGATGGCAGCGTTGGCCAAGCGTCCACGGACACGACCAGAGGTACGGACGTCGATCGCGGAGACCGCGGCACCAGCGCCGGGTCGCGATGGCGCGAGTCGGCTCGTCGCCTGACAACCCGGGCGGTGTCGTGACAGGGCCGCCGTCAGCCTCGTCCCGTAGCATGACGCGGCGGGTTGGGCTTTTCCCACGCCAACAAGCGAGCTGTCGTCCTGCTGACGTTGCCGGCACTGCTTGTCGTGTCCGCGGCCCTTCTCGTTCTGGAGCTCACTCAAGCTGCTGAGACGGCAGCCGGACAGGGCTCGTTCATCCAGGCCACGAGCAATCAGGTGTCGGCGCTAGCGGCACCCCTCGTGCCTGACGACGGACCGGAAGTCGCCGGAAATGGCGCCAACGCCGTGGACCTGGCAGCGCAGCCACGACAGGCCAGGAAGAAACCGAAGAAGAAGCGGAAGAAGCCGCCGCTGCCGGAGGTCGAGGGAACGGTTTCAATCGACGCGGTCGGGGACGTCGTGATGGGCTCGAGAATGTACGGCTCCGCGCCCGGCGGGAGTCGAAAGCTATTCGACGGCGTCGAGTCGATGTTCACGGGCGATCTCGTGCTCG
>JAUXJK010000357.1 GCA_030624785.1 Actinomycetes bacterium | reverse complement strand
CGGCCCAGGAGCGCGCCGAGATATTTGAGCAGGCCCGAGCGGAGCTCTCAGATCGGTTCAAGACGCTCTCAAGCGATGCTCTCGAACGCAACAACCGAGCCTTCCTCGAGCTCGCACGCTCCACGCTCGAGCGCTTCCAGGTCGGCGCCCGCGACGACCTTGACAAGCGACGCGTAGCCGTGGCCGACATGCTCAAGCCGATCAAGGAGTCGCTCGAGAAGGTCGACGGGCAGATGCAACGCGTCGAGGTGTCGAGACGCCAGGCATACGGCGCGCTCACAGAGCAGGTTCGCCTGCTGGCTGAAACTCAGGATCGACTCCGCTCAGAGACGGGAAGCCTCGTCACCGCGCTCCGCGCTCCCTCCGTCCGCGGGCGCTGGGGCGAAATGCAGCTACGGCGGGTCGTCGAGACCGCCGGCATGCTTGAACACTGCGACTTCGAGGAACAGGTCTCAAGCGAACGCGACGGCAACCAGCTGCGACCCGATCTCGTCGTCAAGCTTCCCGGACGCAAGCAGGTCGTCGTTGACGCGAAGGCTCCGCTGGCCGCCTACCTGGACGCCGTCGAGACCGACGACCCCGACGAGCAGAGCGCTCAGATGGCGCGGCACGCCCGCCAGGTCGGAGACCACGTGACGAAGTTGAGTGCGAAGGCGTACTGGGAGCAGTTTGAGACCGCGCCCGATTTCGTGATCATGTTCCTGCCAGGCGAACCGATCTTCAGCGAGGCGCTGCGGCACAACCCGAACCTCATCGAAGAAGCCGCGCGCCAACGCGTGTTCATCGCAACGCCCGTGACCCTCATATCGCTGTTGCGAGCGGTCGCATACGGCTGGCAACAAGAGACGGTGGCCGAAAGCGCACGAGAAGTCAGCCGCCTCGGTCGAGAGCTCCACGATCGGTTGGGAACACTCGCCGACCATTTCGGCAAGCTCGGACGCAGCCTCGACGGAGCTGTACAGCACTACAACGGCGCCGTGGGCTCCCTGGAACGTCGCGTGCTCGTGACAGCGCGGCGTTTCTCCGAGTACGGAGCTAGCGGCGACAAGGACATCGAGTCTCTCTCACAGATCGATCGAGTGGCGCAGAAGCTGCAAGCGCCCGAGCTCACAGTCGCCGACGTCGACGAGGAGCCGCTCGATGCCGACGGCTCCTACGAGATTGGGATTCCGCTCGAACTCGACCCGATCACCGAGGCGGGACCAACAGGAGAACCGGTTGGCACCAAGGGGTCAGACAACCGCGACGCGGCCTAACGACGAGATCACTGGATGTCTGAGCGCTACGACGTAGCCGTAGTCGGGCTCGGACTCTTCGGCGGTGCCGCGCTACGACACCTCACGCGACTGGGCGCACGAACTGTCGGCATCGGCCCCGGGGAACCGGAAAACTGGGACACGCACGACGGCGTCTTCGCCAGCCACTACGACTCTGGACGCATCACCCGACGCATCGACCGACGTCACGAGTGGGCCGATCTCGCCGCTCGTTCCATCCAGGAGTACGGGCCGCTCGAGGATGAGACAGGCATCGAGTTCCATCGTCCCGTAGGAACGCTGTGGGCAGACACGGACCACGCCCGTGTCCGCGAGATCGAGCGAGTCGCACGCTCGCTCGACATCACCTGCCACGTCTCTGAGCTGTCCGCACCCACTTCCGTACACGGATACAGCCTTCCCGGCGACGTCGCGTACACGTTCGAAGCAGATCCGGCCGGCTACGTCGATCCGCGGAAGATGCTCAGCGCCCAGCTCTCCTCTGCCAGGAAAGCGGGCGCCCACGTGTGTGTCGACCGCGCGATAGCCATCGAGCGCAACTCGGGCAGCTTCCGCGTCCTCACCGCCGCAACCGGGTCGATTGAAGCAGGGTCGGTCATTCTCACAACCGGTGCCTACGCAAACGCATACGGTCTTGCTGGCTCCCACATTCCGCTGCGCGTCAAGTCGGAGATCACGGCGCTGTTCAGAGTCGATGGAGCGCAGTCTGCGCCGTATCGCGACCTGCCGACGCTCATCTACGGCCTCTCACACTCGACTCTTTCCGACTTCTATTTGGTGCCACCAACAACGTATCCAGACGGCAGCGTCTATCTGAAGGCGGGAGCCGACACCAGCGCAGACCTCACCCTGACGACGCGCGAGAAGATGAACGAATGGATGCGAAGCGGGCCATCAGACCCATTCGCCCGCGACTTCGAGGAAGTCATCGGTGCCGTTCTCCCGACACTTCCCATCGTTGAGACACACACGAAACGATGCCTGATCACCTACACCGCGCACGGACTCCCCTACATCGACGAGGTGGAGCCGGGACTATTAGTAGCTCTCGGCGGCAATGGTCGCGGCGCCAAAAGCTCTGACGCGATCGGCCGTGCAGCCGCCGCGCTAGCGCTCGGCAACTGGGACGATCCGCTGCCACAGGAATCCTTCAGCATTCCCACTGACGCGGGGAATGAGCCCGCGGCCATGCCCCTCTAGTGGGCATTCATCCGCTGAGGCCACCCATTTCAGCAATCCTCCCGCCTACAAGCCGCATCTCACGCAGGAACAAAGCGCGCTCGCGCATCGTTTATTCAACCTAGGGGTTACAGTCGTTCGACATCGAGAGCCGATACAGAGCCTAGCCCTCCTCGAGACGTTCAACTAGAAGGTGGATCCTGTGACAGACGTTCGTGACGTGATCATCATCGGCGGCGGCCCCGCCGG
>JAUXJK010000032.1 GCA_030624785.1 Actinomycetes bacterium | reverse complement strand
GTTGCCCTTCAGCATCTATGACGGGACCGACGAGGACGTCAATCCCAGACGCCTAGCGATGGTGCCCGAGCTTCGAGCCGCAATCGAGAACGGCGATATTGAGGTGCACTTTCAACCGAAGGTGCGGCTGTCGACCGGTGCCGTCCACGGCGTCGAGGCACTGGCTCGCTGGACCCATCCGAAGTTCGGTCGTGTACCGCCCATGGAGTTCGTCACGCTGGCCGAGGAGACGGGCCTGATCAGAGAACTGACGGCCGACATCCTCCGTCAGTCGCTGGCTCACTGCCGATCCTGGCGCAATGTCGGAATCGAGCTGCCGGTTGCCGTGAACCTGTCAATGCGAAATCTCTTCGACGAGGAGTTCATCCTGAGCATCGGTCAGCGGCTCGAGCGCTCCGGTGTCCCGCCGGCTCTGCTTGAGTTTGAGATCACCGAGAGTGCGGTCATGTCGGATACGGACAAGGCGCTTGAAGCTATCGGACGGCTGCGCGAACTAGGCGTTGGTATCTCGCTCGACGACTTCGGAACGGGACACTCATCGCTTGCGCATCTGCAGCGCCTTCCGGTGGATCAGCTCAAGATTGACCGGAGCTTTGTCATTAACATGGCGAACAACGAGAAGGACGCGTTCATCGTTCGCTCGACAGTCACGCTTGGTAGAGATCTCGGTCTGAGAATCGTCGCAGAGGGCGTTGAGGATGATCTCTCCGCTGGGCTGCTCGAGAAGTTGGGCTGCGATTTCGCACAGGGTCGACTCATCAGCGACGCGCTGCCCTCGGATGAACTCATTCGCTGGCTTCTCGGTCATGCCGACGACGAAGATGCCGTATCGGTCGCAGCGCGCTCTGGCGTGTCGGGCTACGCCCAGCCTCAGGCCGGGTCGCCCGAGCCGGTGCCGGAGGTCGAGACACCCCGCGAGGAACCGGTCGTTCCGACCGAGAGCGCTGCCGAGGCTGTTCCCGCTTTTGCGGCCGTGTCGCAGGAGCACGACGCATCGCGCGAGCACGACGAGGCGGCGGCCTAGGCCGCCGCCAAGCTCAACTCTGATTTAGCTACAGCCGGTGTTCTGGCCGCAGTCGCGGCAGGTGTAGCAGCTTCCGGTGCGGATCATGCGCCCGCCACACTTCGCGCACTCGACCGCGTCTTCCCACGCGTTGAAGAGCGATGTCTGACCCGGCATCACCTCGGGTACCGTCTCGCTCAAGGTCGCGCCCTCGGAACCCTGCGAGTGCTCTTCCGCGAGTCGCGCGCGCACTTCCGGCGACATGATGCCGAGTTCTTGTTGGCTGTCGGTGTCGAGGAACTTCTTGCCTGCCCAACGGAAGATGTAGTCGACCAGCGATTTCGCAACCCGGATGTCGGGGTCGTTGGTTGGCCCAGATGGCTCGAATCGCATATGAGCGAACTTCGAGACATACACCGCGAGTGGCACGCCGTGCTGCAGGCCGAGCGACACGGAGATCATGAGCGAGTTCATGAGGCCCGCAAGCGTGGTGCCCTCCTTCGCGATATCGACGAAGAAGTCGCCGGGAGTTCCGTCCTCGTACAGACCGACGTGGATGTAGCCCTCATAGTCGCCGACTCGGAACTTGCGTCCGATCTCGTTGCGATCGTCAGGAAGGCGCTTTCGATATGGCTGCGGAGCTGGTGGGCTGGTGGCCTCTTCGCCCTTCGCGGAGAGCGGTTGGGCGACCTTGCAGTTGTCGCGGTAGATCGCGATCGCCTTGACGCCGAGCTTCCAGGCGTCGAGATAGAGGTTGGACACGTCTTCGACGGTGACCGACTCCGGCATGTTCACCGTCTTCGAAATTGCGCCTGAGATGAATGGTTGTACGGCGCCCATCATCTTCACGTGGCCCATGTGATGGATTGGGCGATCACCGATCGCGCAGTCGAATATCGGATAGTGCTCCGTCTTTACGTACGGGGCGCCAACGATCGTGTTGCGCTCATCGATGTAGGCAGCGATCTCGCCGCTTTCATTTGGCGAGTGGCCGATCTTCTCGAGTGCCATCGGCACGGTGCGGTTGATGATGGTGATCTCACCGCCGCCCACGAGCTTCTTCGATTTGACGAGCGAGAAGTCGGGCTCGACCCCGGTCGTATCGCAGTCCATCATGAAGCTGATCGTGCCCGTTGGTGCCAGTACCGTCGCCTGGGCGTTGCGGTACCCGTGCACCTCACCGAGGTCAAGTACGTCGTCCCACGCCTTGCGCGCCGAGGACAGAAGATCCTGCGCCACGGTGTCGGCGTTCTCGATATTGCCGACGGCGGCTCGATGCTTTGCCATGACTCCGAGCATTGCTGCTGCGTTCGGGCGGTAGCCGGCGAACGGTGACATGCGGGATGCGATCTCCGCCGACTTGCGGTAGGCGCGTCCCGTCATAAGAGCGGTGATCGCGGCAGCGTACGCACGACCCTCGTCCGAGTCGTAGGCCAGCCCGCGTGCCATCAGCAGTGCGCCGAGGTTTGCGTAGCCGAGCCCGAGCTGTCTGTACGCGCGCGCGTTCTTCTCAATTTCGGGCGTGGGATAGCTCGAGTATCCGACGAGGATCTCCTGGGCGAGGTAGACAACATCAACGGCGTGTTCAAACGCCTCGGTGTCGAGCTCGCCATCCTCGCGGCGGAACTTCATCAGGTTGAGTGACGCGAGGTTGCACGCCGAGTTATCGATGTGCATGTACTCGGAGCACGGGTTAGACGCGTTGATGCGTCCCGAGTTCGGACAGGTATGCCACGCGTTGATCGTCGTGTCGTACTGCACGCCCGGGTCTGCGCAACGCCAGGCAGCGTCGGCGACCTGCTGCAGGAGATCTGCAGCATCGATCGTCTTGACCACCGTGCCGTCGGTTCGGGCCGTGAGGCTCCAGTCAGACTTCGTTTCGGCAGCGTTCATGAACTGATCAGTGACTCGAACCGAGTTGTTGGCGTTCTGATACTGGATCGACGCCCAGTGCGGGGAGTCGAGGCTCATGTCATATCCGGCCTCGCGTAGGACGCGCGCCTTCTCTTCTTCCTGGGCCTTGCACCAGACGAACTCTTCAATGTCTGGATGGTCGATATCGAGTACGACCATCTTGGCCGCCCGCCGTGTCTTGCCGCCTGACTTGATGGTGCCCGCCGATGCATCAGCGCCACGCATGAAGCTCACGGGGCCGGATGCGTAACCGCCCTTTGACAGCTGCTCCTGCGAGGAGCGGAGCTTCGAAAGGTTGACGCCAGAGCCAGAGCCGCCTCGGAAGATCACGCCTTCTCGGCGGATCCAGTCGAGGATGTCGTCCATGGAGTCTTCGATTGAGAGGATGAAGCAGGCTGAGCACTGCGGCTTCTCCTCGAAGCCAACGTTGAACCACACCGGAGAGTTGAACGACGCGAGCTGGTTGACGAGCACGGCCTTGAGTTCCGCGTGAAAGGTCTCGGCTTCGTCCGAGTTCTGGAAGTAGCCGCCCTTACGCCCCCACTCGGTGATCGTGTCGACGACACGCCCGATCATCTGCTTCACGCTTGTCTCGCGCTCGGGTGAGCCGAGTCGGCCGCGGAAGTACTTCTGGGTGACAATGTTCGTAGCCGTCTGCGTCCAGAACTTGGGGAACTCGACGCTCCTTTGTTCGAATGCGGGGCCGTCTACGCCTGGAATGTGGGCATCGCGAAGCTCCCACTCGATCTCCTCGAATGGATCGCGGCCAGGGATTGTGAAATAGCGATCGACGCCACACGATCGCGCCTGGTCAACGACCGCGTTGTCGAGCTGGGCGTCGTCGATGACAGGTGCGGAACGTGCTGCCTCAACCGACATGGTTTCTCCTCCTGAATGGTATCGCCTGCGAGCGAGTCCGCCGAGCGACGGGACTCGTGAAGGTAGCGGTCATTCCGGACGGCGCGCCGATCAGGCCGTTTCAATCGCCGCGCGGACCATTTTGGGACCGCTAGTACGTGGGGCCGTCGTTGCGAGAACTCGTCGAGCGCGGCGGGAGCGGTGGAGCCTCGGCCAGCCGCCTGTTCTGGACGTAGCGGGCCGCCAGCAACGTTCCGCCAACGATCGCGAGGAGGCCAGAAAGGATCGTCAAGACAATCAGTGGTACAGGTACGGAGCTCGCATCGTCAGGCCCGAGCGCTCGGAGAACATCTATGACCGGCGCAGCGACGGCCGCGCTTTCGACGGGTTCCGCCGGCGGAGGCGGCTCGATCGGCACGACCTCCTCGATCGGAGGCGGTGCCTCGATCGTGATCGGGAACTCAGCTGTACTTTCAACCGATTCGTCGATCGGCTCCTCGGGAGCGATGGCGATAGCCTGTTCAGGCAGCTCGCCGACAGAGTCGGGAGGCGAGCCCGGTGGCGATGTGGGTTGGCTTGTCGGTGCCGCCGGAGGTTGACCTGGCGGCGGCGGAGCGCTCGGCGGTGGTGTGGGCGTCGACGTGGCTGTGTTTGGTTCGGAGCGCACGGCGAGGCGTTTCGCAGATCGCACCTCGGTCTCGAAGTTTGTATAGAGGAGCACGTCCTGCGGTGCTTCCTTCAGCGCGAGGTCGTAGCACTTCAGTGGATGTGTGCTCGCGATCGACTTTGTCGGGTGCACCCACTCATCGAGGATGTCGTCGACGCACGCCGTGCGCGCATGGGACACGGGTGCAGCCGCTCCGAAAAGAAGTAGGAGCGCCCCAACGAGAAGTATGAGACGAATACGCATTAGCTTTGCACCCGGGACACTCGAATGATAGACGTCGACTGGACTGAGGTCGGGTCAGTTGTACGTCGCCACCGACCGGCTCGTGAGCCGTCCGGAGTGTGCCTGGCGTTGATCCGCATGATGACCAAAGTCTCGCTTCTTGATGTGAGGAGTTCGTAAGGCCGAAGGCGACGCGCGACAGGAGCAACGGCAGGCCTGTGGTAGCGTCAGCGCGATGTCCGCCGCGCCGGGTGGAAATTGGCGCCTGCGGGCGGGTCTGGGGTCGTCCGATCTTGGGACGCTCGCTGCGCCTGTGTCTGCGACCATCGCGGTGGCTGTACTGCTCGGCGCGAGTGTTCTCGCCGGAGGCGGACAGGGCTCGGGCGCGGTGCTGTGGATCGGTATCGCATCGCTCTCACTCGTGGCTGCGCTGAGCGCGTTCGCGATCGCGGGCGTGGTGCCGCTGCCCCGTCTGTCGGTGCTCGAGGCAACGGCGGTCGTGGCGTTCGTTCTTCTGGTGCTCTGGATGGGTCTCAGCGTCGCGTGGTCGATTGCTCCGGACCTTTCGTGGGACTACTTCAACCGTGCGCTGACGTACGCGGGCCTGCTGGGCATCGGGTTGTTCTTTCCGGTGTTTGTTCGGCGCGCACCGGTTGTGTTCGCCGCGTTGTTGACGCTTGCCGTCGCGGCCGCGGTTGTGTGGGCGCTTGCTGGGAAGATCGATCCGTCGTTGTTCGAGGACGGGTTTCGCAAGGCGCGGCTGCGTGAACCCGTTGGCTACTGGAACACGCTGGCGTTGCTATTTGCCTTCGGCGCGCCCCTTGCTCTCTGGGTAGCTGCGCGCCGCCATCACCCGGTGGCGCGGGCGCTGGGGGCGGGACTGTTGTTCCTGATCGTTCCAGCGATCATGCTGACGCTCTCGCGCTCGGGCATTCTGGCGTGCGTGCTCGCGCTGATTGCGTGGATCGCGTTCGCACCGGGACGGCTCGAAACGCTTGTCACCCAACTGCTTGCCGTTCCCGTTGGCGTAGCGATCGGGCAGTGGGCCGTAGGTCGTCCCGCCTTGACAGATGACGGTCAGTCGCTCACGGATCGAGCGGCCGATGGGCGCGTGCTTGGCTGGGCACTTGCGTTGACGTTCTTCGCCGTCGTGGGCGTTGCGCTCATTCTGGCGTTGGTCGAGGAGCGACGACCCTTGACCGACGAGTCGAGACGCAGGGCGCTGCGCGTGATCGCTTATGTCGCCGCGGGGTTCGCCGTTGTCGGCTTGATCGTTTTCGTCGTTCGGGTCGGCAACCCCGCTACCTGGGTCGAAGACAGGGTCGACGAGTTCCAGAGTCCAGAGCTCATCTCGAACGATCCGAGTCGGCTCGGGAGCGTCAATTCGAACCTTCGGCTGGAATGGTGGGGCGAGGCAGCCAGTGCGTTCAGCGACAAGCCAGCGCTGGGTATGGGCGCGGGGACCTTTGCTGTTGTTCACCGCCTCTACAGAAACGACGAGACGTCGGTTACCTCGCCGCACAGCCTCCTCATGCAGTTTCTGGCGGAGATTGGCATCGTCGGGACACTGTTGGCTGCGACAGCCGCATTAGCAGGCTTGCTTGCAGCCCAACGCGCCATGAGTCGTCTGCCTGACAGCCAACGTCTGGCCGGTCTTGCGTTACTCATCATCCTCGTTCTGTTCGGTGCGCACTCCCTCGTCGACATCGAATGGGATTTCCTCGCTGTTTGTGGCCCCGCGTTCATGGCGCTTGGCGTCATGTTGGGAGGTCGAAAACCGCTCTGGCTCGATCGATTCCCGCTGCTCGCACTCGCACCTGTGCTCGTACTCATACCTGTCGTTCTCGCGTTGCTGCTTCCCACGCTTTCCTCCAATCGGGCCGAGTCCTCTAGCGAGGTGCTTTTCGACAACCCGGTGCTCGCGCTCGAGTTCGCCAATCAAGCGCGCGCGCTGAATCCCACAGCGTTGGAGCCGTTGTTCGCGCGCGCAGATGCCGAGGTGGTTCTTGGCCGGAGCGCCCGCGCACGAGCGGCCTATCTGCGGGCGGTTGCGTTGCAGCCGAGCAACCCGGTCACATGGCTTCAGCTGACAGAGTTCGAGATAGCGGAAGGAGAGCTTGCGGTTGCTCGCGGCAGCTGGCTGCGTCTCAACGAGCTCGATCCGCACGACTGCCGTGTACGTGAGCTCGGGATCACGCTTGAGCTCGGCGGCACCCTCTGCGGGTCGCAGTAGTTGTCCCGACGCACGCTCATTCTCGTCGGGGGGCTTGGGCTGCTCGCAGCGCTCGCATTTCTTCCGGCCGCGTTCTCGGCGATGCATGCCGATGACTGGGTGCTTCGGCGCACGGTTAGCTCGTTCGACAGCATCGCCTGGGCGTTCACGCGCAACGACCTCGGGCAGGCAAACGATGCCGGCCATTTCTATCGGCCCGCCTGGGTGCTCTACAACGTTGGCATCTACGAGGCTTTCGGGTTCAACCCGGCCGCCTATCACGCGTTCAGCCTCGTGCTGTACGCGGTGACGACGGTGGGCATCTGGGCGCTGATCCGCAAACTCCTCGGGCCGGTGCCAGCAGTGATCGGGGCGGTTGGGTTCGCGTTGTATCCGCGACATGGCGAGTCGGTCTCGTGGATCTCTGGAAACACCGACCTGCTTGCGACAGCGCTGCTCTTACCGGCGCTGCTCGTTCTGTTGACGCGATGGCCGGCATGGGCTCGTCTGAGCCTGGCGTTCGGCCTCGGCGCGATTGCGGCGCTGGGTAAGGAGAGCAGCTACGCGTTGCCCGCGCTAGCAGCTGTCGTGGTCTGGGCCTACATGGACGATCCAGCTCTGGCCGGCTTCCGTCGCTTCTTCGCGGGTGCGCGCGAGGCGTCGATAGCTGCTCTTGTCACATTGGCGGCGGTCGTGCCGGTCTTCTTCGCTCGCCAGGCCGTGATCGGGACGGCCGGGAGCTACGAAACCACTCCCGAGGGGGCAGGACGTATTCTGACCGCTCTCGCCTCGCAGCTCGTCGCCGCGACGACTCCTCCGCAGCTCGAGGTTCTTCGGCATCCCTGGCTGGCGATCGTTCCCGTGCTGGTCGTCGTCGTGATCGTCTGGCAGCTCGTTTCCTTGGCGAAGCGCGATGAATACAAGCGGCTCCGGGTGGCGATTGCCGGCTTCGCCTGGTTCTTCCTGTCACTCGTTCCGGCCGCGCGCCTTGCCGTGGATCTCAACACGACGAATGGCGAGCGCTTCCTGTATCTCGGCTCGGTTGGTCTCGCGATCGCGCTTGCTGCACTTGTCGGACCCGAGCTCCTCGCGTGGCGCCGTCCGGCAGCCGCTGTTGCTGTGCTCGCGGGCCTGGCTCTCTCACTGTGGAGCGCCTCCAACTGGATACCGGCCGGCGATCTCGCTCAACGGCTTGTCGACGAGACTGCCGAGGCGGGAGAGGACGTTGGGCAGGTCGTGCTGCTCAGCGTTCCCGAGAACCTGCGCACGGCTCACGTTCATCTCGGCTTTTCGCTCAGATTCGCGGTCGAAGACGAGCATCGCCCCGACCTCCACGTGACCGTTTGCGCTCCAATGCAGGCTCGCTCACTCGACGACGGCGTCGTCGTATTCACGCAGACACCAGACGCCTTTGTCGGCGTCAGTGGACCGCAGGCCCAGTTCGACTTTCCTGTGAGGCGCGCGCCCGATGAGCGGCCTGCGTGCAGCTTTGCACGGCCCGACGGAGCAGCAAGTGGCGACGGAATCGAGCACGAGGTTGTGGTGCGTCCAGTGCCGCTTGTGCCCGAGTGGGCTCTGGTGTACTTCGACGGGCGCAAGCTCGTGCCGTGTTGCGGAGCCGCGAGCGAGAGCGAGCTGGGCGGTGGCACCGCGCCGCGCATCCAGACCTGAGTCCAGAACGGAGCCAGTGCGCGAAATGCGAGAGGCTCGAGCAGATGCATCGCGATATCGCGAGGGCTGTTGCCATAGAGCCGACGGCGGTTGGAGTGGAATCGACGTATCTCGGAGAAGCCAGCCTGACGAAACATGCGGCGCAATCGGTGAGGAGAGATGCCAAGCTCGGTCGTTCCAAACACCGCCGACGCGGTTCTGCCACGGAAGCGTTGGATCGAATTTGGCTCGGATACGAGTAGGGATCCTCCGGGTCGAAGCGCACGTCGTGCGACCTCGAGCACTCCTACCGGGTCGGTGCTGTGGTGGAGCGCTTCGTAGATCAGGCAGCGGTCGAACGTCCCTTCAGGCTCGAGTGCCTCCATGTCCGCTACTCCGAACCGCACGTTGAGACTCTCGCGAGATGCTTCGGCGCGAGCGATCTCGATCATCTCCGGCGAGATGTCGTAGCCCACCGCCTCTGCGCCGCAACGCGCGGCGTACCTCGTCAACCAGCCGGAGCCGCACCCTAGCTCAAGGAATCTTGCGCCAGCGCTCAGCTCGAGCAGGTCGACGATGTAGCCCACATCGATGAGGTGCCGAACCGTGTGTCGCGGTTCCCCCTGGAACGGCTTCGTCTCGAGCCAGCGTCGATGTTCCGCGCTGACCCGCGAGGGATACTCGGCTTCGGCACGCTTGTGGTCCTCGAGCACGTCGACGCCGATCTTACGCAGCGTCATGTCCGGCAGCGCTCTGTGCGGGCTGTCGTTGCTGGTGGTTTGGGTCAGGCGCCGAGGATGACGACGACGCGGGCTTCGCCGAGCTCGGCACGTTTCATCCCGTCGACGGGAGCCACGCGCTTGCGCGTCAGGCCAAGATCGCGAGCCACGCGTTCCGCTTCGCCGCGGAAGCCACTCCGATACAGGACGATCGTGCGCTGATAGTCGGGATGGGCAGCATTGGTCGCGCCGACGATGCGGTAGTTGCGGGCCTCTAGTTCGGACGCGATCGTCGTCGCGGCCCCACGCTTACCGCTGCCGTTGAGAATGAGCACCGCCGTCTTCGCTCGCGACAACTCGGCCTCGGCGGGCGGAAGTTTGGTCAGGAAGCCTCCCTTGGCGCCATTGTTCTTTTTCTTCTTCTTGCCGGTTGAGTCGTCGGCTGCTTCGGCTTCTGGCGTAGACGAGGCCTTGGCGCTCGTCGCCATGGGCTTTGCGACGAACACGAGCCCGAGGACGAGTACAAGAAAGATGCCGCCGACGACGGCTCCGACGTAGGGCCAGGCGGCGCTGAGGCGAAACGCTGGGTCGCTGTCGGTGCTCGGCGCGGTTCCAGCTGTCGGAGGAGGAAGCTCCGGCCACTGGGCTTCCTGGTTGTTGTCGTCGTGCGCACTCACGGGCTTATCCGTTTCGTGCTTCGAGCTGTGGCTCCTCCCGACTTCCTAGGATGCAGTAGATGTTCGTGAGCTTTGAGGGAATCGATGGGTCCGGCAAGTCGAGCCAGGCAGCGATGCTTGTGGAGCGGCTGCGAGGTTCCGGCACGGAGGTCGTTGCCTCTCGCGAGCCCGGCGGAACGGCGCTCGGTGAGCGGGTGCGGGAGCTACTTCTCGGTGCGAACGACGTCGCGCCCTGGGCTGAGGCGTCGCTGTTTGCGGCTGCGCGCGCTCAGCTCGTGTCAGAGGTGGTTGTGCCTGCTCTGGAGCGCGGCGCATGGGTCGTGGTCGACAGGTTTCTTGACTCGTCACTTGCGTATCAGGGAGGCGGGCGCGGTCTCGGTGTTGACGCTGTGCTCGAACTGAACCGCGCCGCTATCGGCGGCGTGCTGCCAGATCGGACGTTCCTGCTGCAGGTACCGGTCGAGAGTGCGCTTAGCCGCATTGGCGCGGGGCGCCTGGATCGCATCGAAGCCGAGGGAGCCGAGTTTCTCGAAACGGTCGCTGGTGAGTTCGAGCGCCTTGCAGTGCGATTCGACAGGATCCAGGCGATCGATGGCACGCGCTCGGAGGGCGAGATCGCTGAGGAGATCGCGGGCAGCCTGTGCCTGCTCTAATGCCCTGGTGAGCGACCCGGCCGCAGCGTTCGATGGGATCCGAGAGCAGGATGCTGTGAAGCTGCTCCTCACCGCGGCTCTGCGTGAAGGGCCGGCCCACGCCTATCTCTTCCACGGCCCCTCGGGTGTGGGCAAGCGGGCGATGGCACGCGCTTTCGCGGGTGCGTTGCTCGGCGACGCACGGCGTGTCGAGAGGGGAACGCACCCCGATCTCTACGTGTTGGAGCCGCTCGGCGAGCAGATCCGTATCGGCGACGTTCACGCTCTTCGTCACGACCTTCACCTGCGGCCGTTCGAGACTGATCGTCGCGTGTACATCATCCACGGCGCCGATGCGATGAACCCTGACGCCTCCGACGCGCTTCTGAAGAGCCTCGAGGAGCCGCCGTCCTACGCCACGGTCGTCCTTGTCGCAGACCACGCCGCGCTGCTGCCCGACACCATCCGCTCTCGCTGCCAGATCGTGTCGTTTCGACGACTGAGTCGCGCTGCGATCGCCGGGTGGCTACTGGAGCAGGAAGGCCAGCTGTCACAGGATGAGGCGGCAGGTCTTGCTCGAGCTGCGGGTGGGACGCTGGAGCGCGCTCAGCGGCTGCTGGAGCCTGACGCGGCGAAGGCGCGGCTCGAGTTGATCGATGTTGTACGAGCGTCCTACAGCGACCCCGCGTTCGCGGCGCCGCTGGCGGTTCAGACAGTCCTCGATCGAGCGTCCGCACGTGGGGAGGAAGCCCGGGCTCGCGCGAAGGACACAGCCGACGACTCGTTGACCGCGCGCGAGGCGGATCAGCGCGAGCGCCGCGCCGCCCGTGGTGCTGAG
>JAUXJK010000138.1 GCA_030624785.1 Actinomycetes bacterium | reverse complement strand
GATGAACGCTATGACGAGGTAGACGACATCGTTCGCGCACGAAAGGTGCCGTCGCCGCAGCTCGTCGGAACGTCAGAGCGCGCGACGCTCGATCTGAACTCGCTGACGGATAGAGGTGCCAAGTTGGTTGGGCGATTCGCAGGAGTGAATGACGGCAACGCTCAGTTCTCGGGGTCGCTACGTAACGTGTGCGCGCTCGCAGATCTCAAGCAAGTGCGACTGCTTGATCGCATCGACGAGTGGGCATCCGAGGCCGGCCTTGACTCCGAGGTTAATGTCCCGGAGCGATTTCGCGAGACGGTCGTTGACGATGCGCCGAGCCTGGGTATCGACCTCAAGAGCGGCGAGATCGAGACCATCCTCTGGGCTACGGGATTTCGGCCGGACTACTCCTGGCTCGACGTGCCGATTCTCGATCACAAGGGCCAGGTTCGCCACGATGGCGGTGTCGTGGACGCCCCGGGCATGTACCTGCTCGGTTCAACGTTCCTTCGGCGACGCAAGTCGAGTTTCATCCACGGCGCTGGCGATGACGCAAGCGATCTTGCCGACCATCTCGTGGGGTTTCTCGACGGCGACCGCGACGGCGCGCTGGCCTAGTCGTTCTGCGGCGCAGGCGCGGCGGAGCGCTCCCCGGACTGACCGCGCGTGAGGCCATTGGCCCGCTTGAGTGTCTCGTAGGCTTCAGCGTGCTTGCCCTGTGTGTTCAGAAATTCAGCGTATGCGTGCAGGGTGTCAGCGAGGTACTTCACCGGCGCGCTGACTTCGAGCGATTCGATTGATCTGGTGAAACAATGGTCGGCGAGGTCGGTCTCTCCGAGCTCGGCATAGACTCTGGCGAGGGTTCGCCAACAGGTTCCGGCATCGTCTGGATCGACGGCGCCGGCGTCGAGTTCGTCCAGCGCGCCGAGGGCAAGAGTCTTGGCTCGTTCGAGCTCGCCGAGGTCCACTGCGTGACGGGCGCGCTCGACGGTCAAGCTGGTGATGTGCGCAGGAGCCCCACTCCTGCGGTAGAGCTCCTCCGCGGCATCGAGGTGCTGAAGAGCAGCGTCCGGGTCACTCTGGTCGAGGAGCGCGCAGGCCAGGGCTTCGTGGGCAGAGGCAAGGTAGAAGTGATCCTCCGTCCCTTCGAGGAGGGTGATCGCGCGTTTGAAGTACGCCGCGGCCACGTCCGGCGAACCGTCGATGTCACTCAGCCGTCCGAGCGACCAGTAGAGGCGAATTCGTGAGTACGGATCGCTCAATCCATCCGCACGCTGGATCGCGTCGGCAAGGATCTGATGCGCGGCTGAGAGGTTGCCGCAGTCACTGTGTGCGTAGCTGAGGTCGACTGCGAACCGCACGTAGAGGGCGTCGTCGACGATGTCGCTTGCTGTGATCTCTTCAAGAGACGCCTGAAGGAGCGAGATGGCCTCGGTGGTACGGCCGAGCGCGGCTAGCGATCGCGCCACGGTTGCATAGAGCGCGGGCCGGATCGCGACACCCGGTCGCGACGCAGCTGGAGCACGTTCAAAACGCTCGACGGCTCCAGCATGATCACCGAGCGCGGCCGCGGACAAGATGAGCCCGGAAACGGCGCGCGTCGCAGTTTGCGTGTCCCCGAGTGCCCGGGCGTGTTCGAGTGCCTCTTCAAATCTCGGAACCGCGGCTTCGACACTCCCGAGCCGAAGTTCGAGCTCGGCATCCAACAGCGACGTGTCTCGTCCGCTTGTGGTCTCGCCGGTCTCCAAATATTCGGCGCTCACGCCGAGTTTGTTGCCGAGCACTCGCAGAGCTTTGTGCGAGGCACCGCGGCGGTCGCGCTCGAGATAGGAGACGTAGCTCGTCGATACACCGTCACCGCTCAGCTCAGCCTGGGAGAGCCCGCGTTCGCGACGAACGCGACGCAGCCGCTGGCCAATCGTCTCCTCGTCGGGCTGAGGCATGGACAGAATCATCGCGCGATCGGTGTCTTTCGTCAAGTCGCGAACTCCCTGTGAGTCGCGTCGTCCGATGCCAGGGGGATCATCTCCGCGACCAAAGTCACAAAGGAGGACAGACATATGTGGCGACTTGTCGCGTCGAAGAGGTTCACCTTGCTACTCACCGTGGCGGGGACGGTTGCAGCTCTTGCTGGGTCCATCCGCTGGGGGCCATAGTCGGTTCGGGTTCCAATTCGAACGGGAGGCTCGCTTAGGCGGGCCTCCCGTGTATTCGCCGCCTAGTTCCCGCTCCCGAGCCGTGACAGTTCTAGCTCGCGCTGGGCTCGCTATCTCGCTACCCTGAACTTTGTTGGCCGACGGGTGCGCGGGGCGCGTGCGGGCCGGAGATCGCGCCGCACGTCGGCGCGATGAGAGGGTGTGCAGGAGTGATGAACTACGACTCGGTTTTTGCCTCCGCTATCGCGGAGCTCAAGGCCGAAGGCCGCTATCGCACATTCGTAGAGCTAGATCGTCATGGGGTCGAATTTCCGCACGCTACGCGGGTACCCGGCCCGTGGATCGACGAACCGGGTGTCCGACAGGACACGGTGGTCTGGTGTAGCAACGACTACCTGGGCATGGGCGAGCATCCGGTTGTTCTCGAGGCCATGGAGAAGGCAGTGCGTACGGCCGGCGCGGGTTCTGGCGGAACTCGAAACATTTCCGGGACCAGCACTGACCACGTCGAGCTCGAGCGCGAGCTCGCGAGCCTTCATGCGAAGGATGCGGCGCTGGTGTTTACATCGGGCTACGTTGCAAATGACGCAGCCCTCTCGAGCCTCGCCTCGGGCCTGCCCGGGTGTGTAGTTCTCTCGGATGAGCGAAATCACGCATCGATCATCGCCGGCATCCAACACAGCCGAGCCGAGAAGCGAATCTTTCGCCACAGCGACATGGACGAACTCGAGGGGCAGCTTGCTTCGATACCCCTGGACGTACCAAAGATCGTGGTCTTCGAGGCGATCTACTCAATGGAAGGAGATATCGCTCCAACCAAAGAAATCTGCGATCTCGCCCAGCGCTACGGCGCGTTGACCTACCTTGACGAGGTCCATGCGGTCGGCATGTATGGCGAGAGCGGTGCCGGTATCGCCGAACGCGACGGGCAGTCCGATCGCGTCGATGTGATTCAAGGAAGCCTCGCGAAGGGGTTCGGCGTGATGGGCGGCTACATCGCCGCATCGTCTCATCTGATCGACTTCGTCCGCTCGAATGCGCGGGCGTTCATCTTCACGACGTCTCTTCCGCCGGCTCTTGCGGCCGCGGCGACCGCCAGTGTTCGCCATGTGCGCTGGCAAGGTGCGCCCGATCGCGAGTTGCTTCAACAACGCGCCTCACGCCTAAAGAGACTTCTCGCCGAAGCTCAACTTCCCGTAATGAGTTCGGAATCGCACATCGTTCCCGTCCTGGTGGGAGATCCGATTGTCTGCGAACAGGTTTCTCGCGACCTGATGTTCACGCACGGTGTCTATGTGCAACCGATCAACTATCCCACTGTCCCACGCGGCACCGAGCGGCTGCGGCTCTGCCCAACACCGAGACACACGGAGCGAGAGGTGGATGAGCTCGTGAGCGCTCTGAGCGACGTATGGACTCGGCTCGTCACGATGCAGCCGGTGGCAGAGTCGGCTCCCGCAGAGCTCGACACTGTCGGCCACCCCTAGTCGCCACCGACGCCGCCTTCGAGTGCGGGCCCGTAGCCTGCAGCCGCTTCTACTGCGTCGGCGGCGGGAGTTTGACGTCGACCGTTGTACCGCCCCAGCCGTTAGCGAGATCGCGAGCTTCGACGGTCACGGACTCGACTCGGTTCGGAATCTCGACTCCGTGCAGCGATCGCGTAAACGGCTGCTCGCCCGCATGGTCGTGGAGTAGCTCGCGAATACCGTAGACCGTGCCGTCGCTTCCAATGATGCGCCACGCGTCCGCGTATCGCTGTGGGCTGTCGTAGGGCGAGTTGACGGTGACGTCGAAGCTAATGGTGTTGTCATTTGCACGACGCACTGCGGCGGCGACAACCTCGGGAAAGTCCTGGGCGTCTTCGGTGGCATCACTCGGGGCCGGCTCCTCACGCTCCGCTGCTTCCGAAGAAGCTCGAGGCGACGCTGGTACCTCGTCGGAGCTGGTGCCGCGGCCGCTGCCGTCGCACGCACTTGCGGCTAGCGCGACGAAGACGGCGAGGAGAGTGAGCCGAGACACCGTTGCCAGTTCTCGGAGCTACGCGAGGACGAAGCCTTCGTATCCGTTCGCAGCTACCTCGTCGCATTTCTTTCGATAGGTGCCGACACCACCCACGTAGGGCGTGAATATCCGCGGCTTGCCGGGCACGTTCGCGCCGGTGTACCACGAGTCCGCTTCCGGGAAAAGCGTCGTATTGGCGACCTCGTTGACGTGCTCGACCCAGTCGTCCTCGGCGTCCACACGTGGCTCGATCGTTTGCATTCCCTCCCGCACGAGGTGCTCGATGCAGTCGCTAACCCAGTCGACGTGCTGCTCGATGGACGTCATCATGTTGCTGATCACCGATGGGCTGCCCGGCCCGGTAATTGTGAAGAGATTCGGGAAGCCGGCGGTGCCAAGGCCGAGGTAGGTGCGGGGGCCATCTGCCCATTTCTCCTTGAGCTTCTCACCGGATCGACCGCTGATGTCGATGTTGAAGAGAGCTCCCGTCATGCTGTCGAAGCCGGTCGCGAAGACGATTGCGTCGAACTCATAGCTCTCTTCAGACGTTCGAAGGCCGGTCGATGTCATCTCCTCGATCGGTGTTCCGCGAACGTTGACGAGCGCTACGTTGTCGCGGTTGTAGGTCTCGTAGTAGTTGGTGTCGACGCACAGGCGCTTGCTTGCGAAGGGGTGCGTGTTCGGGCAAAGCAACTCAGCGATCTCGGGATCGTCGACCCTGCCTCGAATCTTGTTGCGCACGAACTCCGCGACGAGCTCGTTGGCATTTCTGTCCGTAAGGATGTCCTTGTAGGCGAACAGAAATGAGAATCCACCCTGCTGCCATCGATCCTCGAACTCCCGCTCCCGTACATCGTCGGTGTCATCGAAGATCGAGCGATCGCGGATCTCGTACATCAGCCCGGTGGATGACCAGCGCGCCATGTCCCAGTACTTGTCGTAGTTGTCCTTGATCTCACGCTCGTATTCAGGGTCGAGGGGCCCATTCCAGGCTGGAATGGCGTAGTTCGGTGTGCGCTGGAATACCGTGAGCTGCTCCGCGTGTTTCGCGATGATCGGAATTGCCTGGATTCCCGTGGAGCCAGTGCCAATCACGGCGACTCGCTTGCCGGTAAAGTCGACGTCGTCCTTTGGCCAGCGGGCCGTGTGGTAGGTGTCTCCCGCGAAGCTCTCAACGCCGGGCCAGTCCGGCAGGTTGGGCTTGGTTATGCAGCCCGTGGCCATGACGCAAAAACGTGCGGAGAACGTCTCGCCTTGTTCTGTTGTGATCGCCCACCGATTCGCCGCCTCGTCGAAGGTCGCGCCAGCTACTCGTGTCTCGAACTGGATGTCCTTACGCAGATCAAACTCATCGGTGACATGGCTGATGTATCCCTGGATCTCGCCCTGATCTGGGTAGCGCGACGTCCACGTCCACTTCTGGCGCAGCTCGGTCGGCCACGAGTAGGCGTAGAACATGCTCTCTGTATCGCACCGGGCACCGGGATAGCAGTTCCAGTACCAGGTGCCGCCAACGTCCGTGCCGGCCTCGAGAACACGAACAGATAGCCCGAGCTCCCGGAGCCGATGCAGCAGGTAGACCCCTGACAGTCCGGCACCGACGACAATTGCATCGAACTCGCCGCCTTCGGCCTTGCCGTTCGTTCGCGGGCTTGCGTTTGTGTGCGCCATGCAGGACTCCTCGGTCTCGTCATCACGCATTCTGCCCGACTTCCAGGCTCGTCGTAGTCGCGGCCAGGCTGGCAGGTCTTCCCGGCCCCGGGTTAGAGCTCGACGACCATGGCTTTGATCACTGCTGGCACGGCTTCGAGTTCAGCGATAACGCCGGCGTCTGGAGGGGAGTCGAGGTT
>JAUXJK010000004.1 GCA_030624785.1 Actinomycetes bacterium | reverse complement strand
TTTCGCAGCGCCTCGGCCTGCAGCTCAGACTCAACGCCCTCCGCAAGGGCTGCGAGCCCGAGCGTGCGACAGAGATCCATGATGGTCTTGGTGAATGCAGCCTTCTGCTCGTCTCTGGCCACGCCATCGACGAAGGGTTCTGCGATCTTCAAGAGGTCGATCGGGAAGCTGTGGAGATAGTGAAGCGACGAGTAGCCCATGCCGAAGTCGTCGATTGCAACGCGAGCTCCGAGTTTTCGCAGCTCGGTGAGCATCTCTGCGCTCTGCTGGGGGTCTTTCATCATGACCGTCTCGGTGATCTCGAGCATGAGTGAGCTTGGTGCGATTGCGGCGTCCCTCGACGCATCGAGAATCTGATCGAGGATCTTGGCGCTCTCGAGTTGGCGCCCAGACAGGTTGATGGCCATCGCCAGCTCGCCGTTTTGCGGAAACTGGCGGTGCCAGGTTCCGAGCTGCTGGCAGGCCTTGTCGAGAACCCATTCTCCGATCGGATTGATCAGCCCGTTCTCTTCGGCGATCTCGATGAACCGAGTCGGTCCGAGTAGGCCGCGCTCCGGATGGTTCCAACGAACCAGTGCTTCGAGACCCATGATCCGACCCGAGGCCAGCTCGACTATCGGCTGGTAGTGCAGCACCAGCTCGTCGCGCGGCAACGCGGCCCTGAGATCCGATTCAAGCTCACTTCGCTCGAGCGCTGCCTCGTGCATGCTCGGTTCGAACACGATGTACGTCCCCTTGCCACGCTCCTTGGCCTGGTACATGGCAATATCGGCATTGCGAAGGAGCTCGTCGGTTGTGTCGACGAGGGTGCTCATCGCGATTCCGATGCTCGTTTGCGTGAACGACTCGCGGCCGTTGATGACGAACGGCTCACTCAATGCGCGGATAACTCGGTCTGCGATCTCGACCGCCTCCGACGGTGTTCGGGTGTCCTCCAGCAGCAGTGCAAACTCGTCGCCACCCAGCCGTGCAGCTGTGTCGGTGGGACGTAGGCATGTCCGCAGCCGCGCCGCGACTCCCCTCAGGAGTTCGTCGCCGACTGCATGGCCGAGTGAATCGTTGACCAGCTTGAAGTTGTCGAGGTCGAGAAAGAGCAGACCGAATGGGCTGCGCTCGCTTCGGAAGGCATGCTCGACTCGATCCAGGAGCAATGCACGGTTGGCGAGGTCGGTGAGGGGGTCGTGAAACGCCTGGTGGGACAACTGCTGCTCGAGCGCCTTCCGAGAGCCGATGTCGCGAGCGGATACCACGATGCACCGAAGCCGAGGATCCTGCAGCATGTTGTTGCAGACGATCTCCAGGTGCAGCCAGTGACCGTCCACGTGGCGGAATCGCCATCCAGCCGGCGCGCCCGTGCCCGGGCGAGAGAGCACATGCGAGAGGTATGCAGATGCGCCCGCGCGATCATCCGGGTGGACAAGTCCCAGAATCGATTTGCCGTAGTGCGCCTTGACATCGCCACCGAGTAGGCGGGTCGCCGATGGTGTTTGATCGCGAATGCTGAACCGATTGTCCAGAACGATTGTCGCGTCGGGCAGGGTTTGGACCAGCGCACGGAAGTAGTCGTTGACGGCTTCCGCGCGCGCCGCGCCAATGCCGGCAGCCGCCAGCTCGACGTCGGCCCGAGCTGGGCCGTCTGGCAGTGGCGTCTCCTGAGATGCGGAGACGCTCACGTGAGACTCACGTCTGGCGGTGCGCCCGGTAGTGGGGATGGATACGTCATCTGTTGTGAGAGTCGCACCGCTGAAGCAGGGCGCCGTCAGCTCGCAGTCTTGAGCGAAATGACCCGATGTGCGTCCCTCAAACGGGTCAGGTCGAGTTTGCCACTGCATGGCCCACCGACACCAATCGGCGCATTCTTCGTCTGCCAGCGACATTGTTGGCTACAATCTCTGGCCGCATGACGAGCGAGCGAATTCAGCTTGAGCTGCACGAGCGCGCGCCGGCCGGAAGCCGCGCTGCGCGGCGTATGCGTAGCGAAGGACTCATTCCCGGCGTGATCTACGGGCAGGGAAGTGATCCGCAACCGTTCTATGTCGTTGAGCGCGAGCTGCGGCGAGCGACGGCCGGTGGTGAGCGTCTCAACGCGATCTTCCAGCTCGCTTTCGAGAACGGTGCCGGCGATCTTCACGCAGTGGTGAAGGATTACCAGCTTCACCCCACGCGGGCGAAATTGCTTCATATCGACCTGCAGGAGATCAAGCTCGATCAGGCCATCCAGAGCAGCGTGGCCATCGAAACGACTGGCCAGGCGCCAGGCGTGCTTGAAGGCGGAATCCTCAACATCGTCCAGCGCGAGCTCAATGTCGAAGGGCTCCCGCTCGATATCCCTGACCTCGTCGAGGTCAGCATCGAAGGGATGCAGCTTGGCGAGTCTCGCACGGTCGCTGACATCGAGGTACCCGAAGGTGTCACGATTCTTGACGATCCCGATTCAATCGTTCTCACTGTCGCTGTAACGCGCGTCACACTCGTCGAGGCTGTCGTTGAAGACGAGGAGGGTCTCGAAGGCGACGAGTCCGAAGACGGGGACGAAGCCGGCGAGGGCGACGACGACGAGACCGGTTCGGAAGGCGACGCCGACTCGTAGCTCGACTCGCCGGGCCTGGGAGCGAAGGGTCTGTCTGCCGGGGAACATGCGTCAGAGAGCGAGAGGCTACGAGGTCTCATCATGCGACTACTAGGTCGCAGTGCTCCGTCCATCGACTTGCTAGTAGCCGGTCTTGGCAACCCCGAGCGTCGGTACGAGGGAACGCCGCACAACGTCGGCTTCAGGGTCATTGAGGAGTTGGCACGGCGATACTCGGGCGACGTCAAGGGAAAGTTTTCCGGAAACGTTAGTTCCGTCAGGATCGATCAGGTTCGAGTCGTGCTGCTTCAGCCACTCACCTATATGAACGAGTCCGGTCGGTCGGTGGGGCCGGCGATGCGGTTCTACAAGCTTCCGCCCGAGTGCCTGCTCGTGATCCACGATGAGGTCGATCTTCCCGTGGGTCGCATCCAGCTGCGGGCAGGTGGCGGGCTCGCCGGGCACAAGGGCTTGAAGTCTGTTGTCGCGCACATCAAGGCGCCGGAGTTTCTGCGACTGCGAATCGGTGTCGGTCGCCCTGGCCGAGGCGATCGCCGGTCGGTAGCCGACTACGTCCTCTCGCCGTTCGCTGCCGAGATCGATGTGGACGGAATCGTCAGTCGGGCTTCCGACGGCGTCGAGCTTCTCGCGAAAGACGGCCTCGAGGCGGCCCAATGCGACATCAACGGCGAGGGCGGTGGATGAGCACCAAGGTCGTCGTCGGCGGCGAGCTGGAGGTGATTGCGCGGGAGTTCGCGGCGTCTGAGCGCTTCGCTCTGTTTCTCGAGGAGCCGGGAGCGGTGCGACTGTCTGAGCCCGTCCTGCCGATATTTCTGGCTGCACTCCAGCTCGTCCGAGCCGCTGGTTCGGCGGATGCCGAAGACGCGCCGGGCCTTGTCGTGCTCTTGCCGGACGATGGTGACGCTCGCGATCTTGCGGAGGCGGCGTCGTGGTATCTCGGAGAGGACGACGTCGGAGTGTTCACTTCGCGGGGCGTCCGCCACGGCAGCGGGCTGAAACCGCCTGTTCACTTGGTGGGCGAGCGTG
This sequence comes from Actinomycetes bacterium, assembly GCA_030624785.1. Lineage (GTDB taxonomy): Bacteria > Actinomycetota > Thermoleophilia > Gaiellales > Gaiellaceae > JAUVPB01. The sequence continues at coordinate 19,076 of JAUXJK010000004.1, read as the reverse complement.
CGCGCGCACTCGACGTAGCCTCACGGGGCGGTTTGATCTGCGTATCTGGCCTCGGCTATGCCGAGGGGATGGCGCCCTCGGCGGAACGCACTCGTGCAGTCGAGCTGACCGTGGGGGCGGAGGCTCCAGTCGAACAGCTCGTCGAGATGCTGGTGGAGGCCGGCTACGAACACGTCGAGAGGGTCGAGGAACGCGGGCAGCTCGCCGTTCGTGGTGGTCTGGTCGACGTCTACCCCTCGACGGGGCGCGAACCAATTCGCATCGATCTGCTGGGCGATGAAGTAGAGAGTCTGCGAGCCTTCTCGCCGTTCACACAGCGGACAATTCGCGCTCTGTCCGGCGCGACCATCTATCCGGCGAGCGAGCGTCGTGTCGAACTACTCGACGATGAGGGTGCCCCAGACCCGAGCGCCGACGAGGCTGTGCCAGGCGACCTGGTGCTGCCGTTCGCATCCTGCGACGTCGTGTGGGAGCTCGGTGCGGTGCTCAAGGCGATCGAGGAGGAGGGGCTCTCGGCGCCGAGTACTCGAGGATCGATCGCGGCGTCCGCGTTGCCTGACGGGCAGCCGCACGTATTCGAGGCGCAGCCGCCAGCGCTCGCTGCTCGTGGGCTCGTCGAGATCGAGCGACAGCTGGGCAGCCTGGTCAACTCCGATCTGCGAGTCATAGTGAGCTTTCAGCACCAGGGCGAGGCTCAACGACAGGCCTCGCTCCTGCGTCGCACCGAGGTGCGCTGGCTTGCCGAGGGCGCGGATGCCTTGCCGGAGGATCCGGGTGTCTATTTCGCGATCAGCGGTGCGCGCAAGGGCGTTGTCGTACGCGAGCTTCGTTTCGCGTTGATCCCCGAGAGCCGCGTCTTCCGACGGCGTCGACCCAGCGCTGAGGGTCGTGTCGGCAGAGCGCTCCAATCCTTCGCCGACCTTCGGAGCGGCGATTTCGTCGTGCACGAAGACCATGGCGTCGGACTTCTCGAGGGCTTCGAAACGAAGACGGTCTCCGATGTAACACGCGACTACCTCAACGTCGCCTTCAAAGGAGATGACAGGCTCTACGTACCGCATGAGCAGATCGGCAAGATCTCACGCTACGTCGGGGGCGGTGGAGCGACGCCGAAGCTGTCGAAGCTCGGGGGCAAGAGCTGGCAGACGATCAAGACACGCGCGCGTGCTGGTGCGCACGAGCTGGCTGGCGAACTACTCGACCTCTACGCGCGCCGGCAGCGCGTCGAGGGTCACAGGTACGACACCTCGGACGAGTTGCTCGCCCAACTCGAAGCAACCTTTCCGTTCGAAGAGACACCCGATCAGGCGCTGGGAGTTGACGCTGTCAAAGAAGACATGGAATCAGCGCGGCCCATGGACAGGCTCATCTGCGGCGACGTCGGGTTCGGAAAGACGGAGATTGCGGTTCGCGCGGCGATGATCGCGACCGTCAACAGCAAACAGACGCTGGTGCTCGCTCCAACGACCGTGCTCGCGCAACAGCACTGGAACACTTTCAGAGAGCGATTCCGAGATCTCCCTGTCAACGTCGAGATGGTCTCTCGGTTTCGGCGGCCCGCGCAGATCAAGAAGAGCCTTGCAGCATTCGCCAACGGCGAGATCGATGTGCTTGTGGGTACGCACCGCGTGCTCTCGCGCGACGTAATTCCAAAGCAACTCGGCCTCGTCGTTGTCGACGAGGAGCAGCGTTTTGGCGTCGCTCAGAAGGAGATACTGCGTCAACTACGCAACGAGATCGACGTGCTCGCCATGTCGGCGACACCGATTCCCCGCACGTTGCACATGTCGCTCGCGGGTCTAAGAGACATCAGTGTGATCGCGACGCCGCCCGAGGGACGCCGCCCGATCCGCACCCACGTCGGCGAGTATGACGACGAGCTCATCTCTCAGGCGCTTTACCGCGAACGGGAACGCGGCGGCCGCTCCTTTTTTCTCCACAACCGCGTTGAGACGATCGACGAGGCAGCGGAGAGACTGCGACAGCTTTGTCCCGACTTGAGCTTCCTCGTCGGCCATGGGCAGCTCGGTGAGCGTGAGCTCGAAGACGTCATGATGCGGTTCGTCCAGGGCGAGGTCGACGTTCTTGTGTCGACGACGATCATCGAATCTGGGCTGGACATTCCAGAAGCCAATACGTTGATCGTTGAGCGTTCCGACGCGTTGGGTCTGTCTCAGCTCTACCAGCTTCGGGGTCGCGTGGGGCGTAGCGACGTGGTCGCCCACGCCTACCTGTTCTACCCCGACGCCAGCGAGCTCAGCCCCGAGGCGCGTGCGCGCCTTGCGACGCTTGCGGACCACACCGAGCTCGGCAGTGGCTTCGCGATCGCGATGCGCGACCTCGAGATACGTGGCGCCGGGAATCTGCTCGGGGACGAGCAGTCTGGCCATGTAGCCGCAATCGGCTTCGAGCTCTACGTCGAGCTGCTCAATGAGGCGGTGGCCGAGCTCGACGGAACTCGCGCGATCGCAACGCGGCCTGTGAGGGTCGATGCGGCGATCGATGCGTACGTGCCATCCGACTACATCGACGTTGAGGCAATGAAGATCGACCTCCATCGGCGGCTGACTCTCGTGCAAAACGAAGAGGAGCTGCGCGAGCTCGAGGCGGCGACCGAGGACCGGTTCGGGCCGATTCCAGAGCCTGTCGGCAATCTCTTCGGCATTCAGCGAGCGAAGCTGACGATCGCGCAGATTGGCGTCGATTACCTCGTGTTTCGAGGAGGCAAGGCGACGATCGGCAAGGTGATTCTGGGCTCTTCAGAACTCAAGGGCCTGCGGGCTCTTGCCGATACGGCGGTGTACTCAAGCGCCAGACAGGAGATCTCAATGCGCGTCGATTCACTAACGGATGCACTGGACCTAGCCGATGCTATCCTCGCTGTACTCGCCTCGTAGTGCCCACATGAGCCGCCTTCGAACCTCCATTCTGCCTCTCGTTGCCTGCTTCGCAGTTGCCTTCGCGGTCGCTGCATGTGGTGGCGGCGACGACGGCGAGGCGAGCGAAACAGCGCCACCACCCGCCGAGACGACCGACGCGTCGCCGGCGCCAGTCGAAGAACCAACGCCTACCGAGGAGCCAGCTCCCGCTGAGCCAGCCGGTGGAGAGCCTGAGCCGGTGTCTGCAGAACCTACTCCTGCGGAGCTGTCGATCGCCTCGAACGACGTTCCAACGCCCACAAGTGTCCCGGCCGGCGCGATCGCCGTCGTCGGCGATGGTGTGGTCGAGCAGGCTGCGTTCGATCAGCTGATCAGCCAGCGCGAGCTAACCACCGTGAACCAGGGTGGCGAGTTTCCAAGCGCGGGTACGCCCGAGTACGAGACCGTAAAGAACCAGCTCATTGATTTCCTTGTCCGGCGCGAGACGTTTTCGCAGGAAGCCGAAGCGATCGGTGTCGTGATCAGTGACGAAGACGTCGAGGCCCAGCTTGTCGAGCTTCGAGAGCAGTTCTTCGAGGGCGACGACGAGCGCTACCAGGAAGAGCTCGAGAATCAAGGTCTCACCGAAGAGCAGGTGTTCGCGGACATCAAGTTCCAACAGCTGACCGACAGCCTCTTCGAGCGAGTGACGCAGGCGATCACACTTGACGATGCCGTGGTCGAGGCCTATTACGAGGAGAACGCCGAGAGCTTTACGTCACCAGAGAGTCGCGAGGTCGCGCATATTCTCGTCGAGACAAAAGGCGAGGCGGATGCGCTGAAGGTGCAGCTCGACAACGGCGGCGACTTTGCGACCCTCGCTGAAGAGAACTCGATCGATGAAGGGACCGCAGTTGAGGGCGGCGCCTACACGGCCGTACGAGGACTGTCCGTTCCGGAGTTTGACGAGGTGGCCTTCGGGCTCGAGACCGGAGAAATCTCGGATCCTGTCGAGACGCAGTTCGGATGGCACATCATCCAGGCGCTCGAAGATGCGACGCCCGAGGGCACCCAGACGTTCGAGGAAGTCCGCGACCAGGTCGAGGGTCTCGTCCGGCGCGACCGCGAAGCCGAAGTGGTCGATCTGTGGCTTGCAGCTATCGATGCAAAGTACGGTGCCAAGATTCTGTACGCGCCCGGTTTTGCGCCGCCAGCCAGCCCGATCGATGACGCAGAGGTTCCGGAGGGCGAGGGCACCGAAGGGTCAGCGCCGTAGCGTCGACTCGCGACGAGCAACTCGCACACTCGCTCGTCAAGCTCCAGGCGCTGACAGAGCGTCTCCGTATCGAGTGTCCCTGGGATCGGCAACAGACGGTTCGTTCGATCGTGCCGCACACAATTGAAGAGGCCTACGAGGTCGCGGATGCAGCCACGGACGGTGACGATCTCAAGCTTCGGGACGAGCTTGGAGATCTACTCTTCCAGAGCTTCTTTCTCGCGCTGCTCCTGGATGAGCGTGGGTCCGGTGGTCTCGCGGACGTCGCCGATGATGTCCACCGAAAACTCGTGCGACGGCATCCGCACGTGTTCGGTGATGTCGAGCTCGAGACGGCGGCAGATGTGCGGCGGCGTTGGGAGAGCATCAAAACGACAGATGAAGGACGAGAGGGAATCTTCCACCACGTGCCAGGCAATCTGCCGTCGCTCGCATATGCACGCAAAGTGCAGCGACGGGCCTCCAGCGTGGGATTCGACTACGCCGACGTCGCGGGTGCGCTCGCCGACGTCGACGAGGAGCTTGGCGAGGTGCGCGAAGCGCAAGCCAAGATGTCTCGTGAGCCCGACGGGCCGGCCGATCCCGCAGTCGAAGCAGAACTCGGAGACCTTTTGTTCGCGGTCGTAAATGTGGCGCGTAGGTGCGACGTCGACGCAGAGGTCGCTCTACGGACCGCGAGCCGACGGTTCGTCGTACGCGTCGAGACTGCCGAAGCGTACGCCGCCGCTGACGGCCGTGATTTCGCTGCCATGTCACTAGCGGACCAGGATCACTACTTTGACCGGGCGAAGCAGGAAGAAGGGAGCGCGGAATGACTCCGAAGATTGTTGAGGTGCGTGCGCGTCAGATCGTCGACTCGCGAGGGAATCCGACAGTGGAGGTCGACATCGAGCTCGAGTCAGGCGCGCTCGGGCGGGCAGCGGTTCCCTCTGGGGCCTCCACGGGGCAGTTCGAGGCGGTTGAGCTTCGAGATGGTGGCGACGGCTGGCGGGGTAAAGCCGTCCTGGGCGCCGTCGAAGGCGTACGTGGGGAGATCCGCTCCTCGTTGATTGGGCAGGACGCGTCCGATCAGCGCTCTATCGACGATCTACTCATCGACCTCGACGGAACGCCCAATAAGGCGCGCCTCGGCGCCAACGCGATCCTCGGATGTTCTCTCGCTGTCGCGAAAGCGGCGGCCGCAGACGCCCGCGTGCCGCTCTACGCGTGGATCGGCGGCGATCAGGCGTGTGTTCTGCCTGTACCGATGATGAACGTCATCAACGGCGGCGCTCACGCGCAGAACTCGGTCGACCTTCAGGAGTTCATGCTGATTCCTGGCGGGGCGAGCTCGTTTTCCGAAGCTGTTCGTATGGGCGCGGAGGTGTTTCACGAGCTTCGCACGCTTCTACACGAGGAAGGTCTCGCGACTGCCGTGGGCGATGAAGGCGGCTTTGCGCCAGATCTACCGTCGAGTCGGGCGGCCATCGAAGCGATCCTCTCCGCAGCTGAGCGCGCAGGTCACCGCGAGCACATTGCGATAGCGCTCGACGCGGCTGCGACCGAGCTCTGGAAAGACGATCGCTATCAGCTCGTAGGCGAGGGGCGCGCACTTTCACCGGACGAGATGATCGACTCCTACGCGGAGTTGGCGCGTGACTATCCGATCCTCTCACTCGAAGACGGGCTCTCCGAGGACGAGTGGCGAAGTTGGCAATCCTTGACCCAGCGGCTTGGGGATTCCGTCCAGATTGTCGGTGACGACCTATTCGTGACCAACACGGAACGTCTGCGCCGCGGGATCAGCGAGGGTGTGGCGAATAGCATTCTCGTCAAGGTGAACCAGATTGGGACGCTCTCCGAGACCCTCGACGCGATAGAGCTCGCGCGCGAAGCGTCGTACACGGCGGTGATCAGTCATCGCTCTGGTGAGACCGAAGACACGACGATCGCCGACCTGGCGGTCGCGGTCAACGCCGGTCAGATCAAGACTGGCGCTCCATCGCGTACTGACCGGGTCGCGAAGTACAACCAGCTCTTGCGCATCGAGGAGGAGCTCGGCGATCAAGCGGTCTATCCCGGCTGGAGTGTGTTTCCTGGCCGCTAGGCTGGTCCGACCCTGAACGCGTCCTCGATCATCGAAAGCGGCCGCCGGACAAAGATCGTTTGCACGCTGGGTCCGGCGAGCAGCTCGTATGCCAACGTACGCAAGCTCGTCGAAGCGGGGCTTGACGCAGCGAGGCTGAACTTCTCGCACGGCGCCCATGACGAGCACGAGAGCGCGGCGGCCCACGTCCGCCGGCTTCAATCCGAGCTAGGCCGGCCACTTGCCCTCATCGCTGACCTCCAGGGCCCGAAGCTTCGAATCGGTCGGCTCGGGGACCCTCGAATGCTCGCAGCAGGCGACGATCTCGTCCTCGTTGGCGGCGAGAGTGTCGACCCGGCCGACGTTGAGGTTCGGCCGGCCGTCCTGGCGGAGGTTCTGCGTCCGGGAGATGCAGTTCTCATCGACGACGGTCGCGTGCGATTGCGTGTTGTCGACGTCGCGCTTGGACGTGTGCAGTGCACGGTTACGATGGGCGGAAGGATCTCTGACCACAAAGGCGTCAACGTGCCGGGTATCGATCTCCCGGTTCCATCGCTGACCGAGAAAGACATCGAGGATCTGGAGTTCGCTATCGCGCTCGGCGTTGACTACGTCGCGCTCTCGTTTGTCCGCTCGGCAGAAGACGTACGCGGGCTGCGCCAGAGGCTTGAGGACGCAGGATCGAGCGCCCGCATCATCGCGAAGATCGAAAAGAGCGAGGCGGTCGCATCCCTGTCGGAGATCATCGAGGAAGCCGACGGAGTGATGGTGGCGCGAGGCGATCTCGGGGTCGAGGTCGGACCAGCCGCTGTGCCCCTCATTCAGAAACGCATCATCAGCGAAGCTCTCGAGGCGGGCAAGCTCCCCATCACTGCAACGCAGATGCTCGAGTCGATGCTGACGAGCTCAGAGCCGACGCGCGCAGAGGCCTCGGACGTGGCGAACGCCGTACTCGACGGAACTGCCGCGCTGATGCTCTCCGGCGAAACCGCAGTAGGGAACTATCCCGTCGAGAGCGTGGCTGCGATGAGTGAGATCGCACTGGCGGTTGAGCCGAGTTTGCCCTTCCGACATGAGCTCGCGGGATCGCGAACCAACTTCTCGACGGTGACGGAGGCGGTCACTCACGCTGCATGCGACATGGCCGAACTACTCGACGCGGCCGCAATTCTTGTGCCCACCTCAAGCGGTGGCACGGCGAGCGATCTCGCCCGGCAGAGGCCGCGACGTCCGGTGATCGCTCTGTCGCACAGAGCAGAGACATTGCAACGACTTGCTCTTGAATGGGGAGTTATCCCACGGAGTATTCCGGCCGAAACCGACGTCGAGGTGCTTTGGGAAAGAGCACGTGAAGCAGCGGCAGATACCGGCCTGGTCTTGCCGGGCGATCAGGTGATCATTACCGCGGGCACGACGCTCGACGTGCCAGGTACAACAAACCTGCTGAAGGTCGAGACGATGTAGCCAGGCAGGAGGTCGCCGCGAGTGCGTCGAATGAGGCCGCCCATGTCTCGAGACCCGGATCCACAACGGCGCCGATCACCCTCTGCGCGTCAACGAGCGCGGCTGCGCCGTCGGCGCCTCCTTGGCCGCTGGCTCACCGCGGCTGTGCTCTTGGGCGTTGCAGTCGCCTACATCCAGCCGGTCCAGTCGTTTCAGACCGCCGAAAGCGAAGTGACGCGCAAGCAGGCAGAGGTCGAAACGCTCGAACGCAAGCGCGAGAAACTCAAGAAGAGGCTGGCTGTCGCCGAGACCGACGTGTTCATCGAGCGAGAAGCCCGGACGCACGGTCTCGTTCGCCCTGGCGAGACGCTCTTCCTCATACAGGGCATCGAGAAGTGGCAACGTGCGCAAGAGCAACGCAACGAGGACGACTAACGCTGGATCGATTGATCTCAGGCGCCACGTCGCGGGCTACGATGGCGACGTGTCGGATCCAGAAGTCGTCTCGTGGCAGCTTGGCAGACCGGTTAGAGCTTTCCGCGGCGTCGCCCTGCGTTGCCCGTTCGGGTTTCCGGCTGTCACGGAACAGGAGCCACTGACGTCCGATGGCACGCCGTTTCCGACGAGCTTCTACCTGACGTGCCCATGGCTCGTCACTGCTGTTTCACGTATCGAGGCGAACGGCGGCGTGGTTGCCTGGACAGAGCGCGCTGCTGCAGATGACGAGCTGGGGGAGAGTCTCGCCGAAGCTCAACGCGAGCAACGCAGCCTGCGGCCCGAGCTCGATGTTGGGATCGCGGGGGCAGCCGATGACTCCAAGGTGAAGTGCATGCACGCTCACGTCGCGTTCGCTCTCGCGAAACCGGGGTACGTACTCGGTGAACAGATGCTTGCGGACATCGACGAGCCCTGGTGCTCGGACGCGAGATGCGCCCAAGCTGTCGAGCCACCGCCATGATCGAGAGCTCTCGAATCCAGTGGGAGGATGCGCGTCAGCGGCTTGAGAACGAGCAGGATCCGGCGCGGCAGCAGCAGCTATTCGTTCTGGTCGATGCTGTCCTTTCTGAGTTGCGACGCGACCTTGGCTCGGTGTTCTCGCTAAGCGAGCTCGATGGGCGATACGCCGAGGCCGAGCGGTGGGCAATCCAGCTCGTCAGCGATGCTGCGCCGCGCGAGAGCGCGCGCGTAGGGCCGGCGGATGCCACCCTTGTTCAGGATGCTGCGTTCGACATGTATGCACGTGGCGCGAATGACTACCAACCGTGAGCGACGCCCAGGTTTCGGCGAGCTGGGTCTGAGCTCACGATCGACCCTCTAGAATCTTCGGGCGTGGACGACGAGCCGTTTGAACTTCCGCCCGCGCAGGAGTGGGACAACGATCCGGACGTGAGTGGGTCGGTCGAGCCGACCGTACGCCCGCCGCGTCGGCTTTCTCGTTCGCGGCGGCGCCGTTTCAGGCCGCTACGGTGGTTCGTGGCGCTGCTTCTGCTGGCTGTCACGTTTGGGGCCGGGCTCTTCGTGGGTCGAGCGCTGGAGGAAACTCCCCAGCCGGGCGGCGAGTTCGTTCGTGTCCGGACGCTTGAGCCCTCGACTGTCGGCCCGCAGGTCACCGTGACGGTAACCGTCGAGGAGTAACGCGTCCTGCTTGTCGCGCCTCGGTCTGATGGCGCGGCTCGATCTACACCGGCGACGCTTCGCTAAGTGCCGATGCCGAACAGCGTCTTCAGCTGCTCCCAGATCGACGCTGTGAGGATCAGCGCGGCGAAGATCAGGGCCGCAATGACGATCCAGTAGCGGATCCGTGCCTCACGCTGCTCCACGATCTGTTGATCGCGCGCCACGCGACGTGCCCGCTCTCGTATGAACGCTTTTGCGACCGCGTCTGGATCGAGCGGGGGTTCTGTTTCCTTGGGTGACTGCTCGCGTGCCACTTGCACCATCGGAGTATTGTGGCCTCATTGGTCGGTCTACCGCAACCTCGGTTGCGTCGAGGGTGTTGGTGACTGCGTTTCAGACACGGATTGCTCAGGTGCTTCAGTCTGACACGTTGGTGCGTGTCGGTCACCGTGGGGCCGCTGCCATTGCGCCTGAGAACACGATCAGCTCGATCGCCGCTGCTCTCGAATTCGGCATGGACATGGTGGAGTTCGACGTTGTACGTCGGTCGGATGGCCGACTCGTATTGGCTCACGACGCCGAGGACATCGCAGAGGATTCCCCGACTCTCGACGATGCATTGACGTTTCTGAATGCAGAGGCGGCCCCGACGACGGTTCTGGATCTTGACCTCAAAGTCGGCGGCGCCGAAAGCGAGATTGTCGAGGCGCTCGACCGTTTCTCTCTCGTCGAGAGAACAATCGTCTGTGCGCTGCATGCGTCGTGGCTGCAAGCCGTTCGGTGCGTCGATCCGAGGCTTGTTGTCGGCCTCTCATATCCTCGGGATCGTGCGGGGATCGCGAGTAGCGGTCGATACGAGTCGGTCGTTCGGGCGGGCACGAGCATGATGCGGCGCCTACTTCCGCGAAGGGTGGTCGGGATGGCGCAGCGGGCAGGAGCTTCAGCGATCATGCTGCATCACTCAGTCGTCTCAGCGGACGTCGTGGAGCGGTGCAGCAGAAATGGACTCCCGGTCTTCGCCTGGACTGTCGATGACCCCACATTGCTGCGGACGGTCATCGATGCAGGGGTTCACGGCGTGATCACGAACGATCCGCGTATCCTGTCACGGTACGAATTGGAGAAATAGTGAACCGTTCGCGGCCGGCGCGCATCGTACGAAGTGTCAGCCCGTCGTTCGACGATCTACAATCACGCAGGTTCAAGATGAAAAGACTGGCCATTTTCATGTTCGTGCTCGTTGGCGCACTCGTCGCAGTCGCGCCTGCGGTAGCCCAGGAGGTTCCGCCAGCCCCGCCGCTGATCGCCGCGGACGTAACCATCGGCGACGTTGCGGTTGGCGGCATGAGCGTTGAACATGCGCGGGCAGCGGTACAGGCAGCGTTCGATCAGCCCCTCGCGTTTACGTTCAAGAAACGTAAATGGAAGGCAACTCCGACCCAGCTGGGTGCTCGCCCGCGCATCGGAGCAGCGCTCGCGCAAGCGGCCGTTGCAGCCCCGGGCGCGTCCGTTGGCCTCATCGCGAAGATTCAGGGCAAGAAGGTACGAAAGTACGTCATCTACCTCGAGCGGGTGTTCGATCGGCCCGTGCGTGACACGCGCGTGCGCGTTATTAAGTCGAAGCCGCGCTACTCGAAGGCGCGCAACGGTGTCGTTGTGGCTCGCAAGGCGATGATTACATCGATCATGACTGCGCTTCGCAATCACGACAGAGGGCCGATCGCGCTGGAGGCCGAACTGATCGCTCCGAAGATCACGGCGAAGAACTTCGGGGCTGTCGTCGTAATCAAGCGCGAGACCAAAGAGCTTCACTACTACCGGGGCATCAAGCTCGTCCGCAAGTTCGGGATCGCGACGGGCCTTGCTCAGTATCCGACCCCGATCGGCAGCTTTTCGGTGATCACCAAGCAGGAGAATCCAACCTGGTACCCGCCGCCGACGTCCGACTGGGTCACAGATCCGACGCCGGTGCCGCCCGGGCCTGGGAATCCGCTTGGCACGCGCTGGATGGGCATCTCTTCGCCACTGATCGGCATTCACGGTACGCCCGACGCCGCATCAATCGGCTATTCCCGCTCTCACGGTTGTATACGCATGCGCGTGTCCGAGGCCGAGTGGCTGTTCGACAACATCAACGTCGGCACGCCGATCTTCATCACCAGGCAGTAGCTGGGTCCTGAAGCTCCGCCAGTCGGAGCGGCGTGAGTCATTTCAATCGACCAACTTCGGCCGGCGCGTTTCAACGCCCGCGGAATCGCCCTTACGAGATACCCTTGAAGACGTGGGGGTCCGTGGAAAGTGGGCGGTTCAGGGCAGCGTGATCCTCTTGATCGGCTCGCTCGTAGCGCTGCTGGCGTGGAAGATCGCGGGAGACAGCAGTGGTCGACACGTTCCGTCGGCGATCGCTCAGGGCGAGGAGCCGGTCGCGCCATCGTTCGAGTTGCCGTTGCTCAACGGCGAGGGAACGCTCTCGCTCGCCTCGCTTCGCGGGCAGGCGGTTGTGATCAACTTCTGGGCGTCTTGGTGTGGGCCTTGTAGGGACGAGGCTCCGGTGCTGGAGGCCGCGTGGGAGCGCTATCACGACGACGGATTGGTCGTAGTCGGCGTGGATCGTGAAGACACCGAGGGAGATGCTCGCGCCTTCATCGAGGAGTTCGCGCTCACCTATCCGAACGTTCGTGACGCAGAAGACAGGCTCGAGATTCCATACGGAATCAACGGCTTTCCCGAAACATACTTCGTTGATCGCCGCGGCCGCCTCGTCGCTCACATACTCGGCCCTGTCGACGAACTTGAAGACCTTGAGCCCGGGCTCACGCTGGCTCTCGCGCCATGATTCGCATTCTCCTGGCCCTTGCCGGAGTCATTGCCGTGCTCCTGGTGCCGTCTGTTGCTGGCGCTTCGGAGGACAATCCGACGCTGCTCGACCTCGAAAAGAAGGTGATGTGTCCCACCTGCAACTCGACGCTCGAGCTCTCGCACGCGCCGATCGCGGATCGGATTCGCGTATTTATCGTCGAGCGGATCGATGCGGGTGATACCGAGACCCAGATCAAGGACAAGCTCGTTGCGCAGTTCGGCGAACGGATCCTCGCGGCGCCGAGGAAAAGCGGGTTCAATCTGATCGTGTGGGTGCTGCCGCTCGTGGCGATTGTGGCCGCCGGCGCGATCGTTTTCATGATCCTGCGCAGGTGGTTCCGCTCGCGCGGGCTGGCGGTTGAGTCCGCCGGGGAATCGGCTGTGGTCGATCCAGCGATCCAGCGTCGGATCGACGACGAGTTGGCACGGCTCGACTAGTCTCACGACGAATGGCCTCGATCCTCGTACGTGATGTCGAACTCTTCTTTCGCGCCAAGCTGGAGGCACAGCTTGGTGGTGCGCACGAGTTCGTCACGGTCCCAGACGGAGCCGATCTTGCGATCGTTGACGTCGGGCGTGTCGATCCCGCAGCGGTGGTGAGTGAGCTAGCGCCGATGCCGATGCTCGGTTTTACGAATCACACGAACACTGAGGGCCTGCGCGCCGCCCATCAGGCCGGTTTCGACAGAGTCGTGATCCGATCGGTGATCAGCCAGCGCGCGCCAGAACTCGTGGTCGAACTACTCCAAGCGGCCAGCGGCTCAGAACGTAACTCTGACTAGCGCAATCGTGCCATTTCTCACGAACTTGCGAGCCGGCTTGCCCCCACTGAACTCGGCCCGACGGCTAACATTCCCGCCATGACCTACATCATCGCCGAGCCATGTATTGATATTCAGGATCGTTCGTGTGTCGACGTGTGCCCAGTCGACTGCATCCACGAGTTCGGGCGGATACTTGTTATCGATCCGATTGAGTGCATCGATTGCGGAGCCTGCGAGCCTGAATGCCCTGTCGAGGCCATCTTCCCGGAAGACGCGTTGCCCGAGAAGTGGACGCCGTTCGTCAAGATCAACTACGCCTACCCTGACAAGACCGAGGAGATCAACCCTCTGGTCGATGCGTACGCCACCGAGCACGACGTCAAGAACGAACCGATCGACTAGACGACGCCGAGCGCAGACCAGGCATCAAGTTTGGTGCCAACGCGCTCGATCACAGCGTCCGTGAACTCAGAGGTGGAGCTGTGCCCGCCGAGATCGGCAGTGCGGGTTCCGGCCGAGACGGTCTCGAGGCACGACTCGCGTATCGCACGGCCCGCGTCACGCGACTCGTCGCTGTCCATATGGGACAGGAGCGCGGCTTCTGCCAGGATCATCGCCAGTGGGTTCGCCACGTTCTTGCCGAACAGGCCGGGCGCCGTCCCGTGTGCCGCCTCGGCCATAATCGCCCGTGCCGAATAGTCGGGGTTGATCGCGACGACGAGTGACTCCGAGCACGCGATGGAGCCAAAAAGCGGGAGCACGAGGTCGCTAAGGATGTCTCCGTCACGGTTGAGCGCCGGGATCACGAGACTCTCGCCGCCCGTAGAGAGAAGGAGGGCGAACGTCGCGTCGATCAGCTGCGGCTCATACTCGACCTCCGGGTGCCGCTCGGCGGCCGCGTCCATCTCTTCCTTCAGCATCCCCTCGTAGACGGGCGAGACGGTGTACTTCGGTCCTCCGAACACCTTCGCGTTCGTCCGTTCGGCCTGGCGGAATGCGAACTCGGCGACTGCCGTGCAGACGCTTCTCTCGATCCGTGCGGTGCGAAATGCAACCTCGTTCGCACCGCTGCCTTCGCGCCACTCCTTGGCGCCGTACGCGTCGCCAACTGCCATGCGGACGACCGTGATGGGGGAGTGGGCGCCGCCCATCGGGGTCACGCCTGGAATGCGCCTACCGGTGCGGACAATCACATGTCCACCCATCTCCTCACGGAGAATTCGGTTGGGCGTACCCACGTCGTTGGCCTCTTCGGGCGTGACGGTGGCGGCCTTCAGGCCGACGCCGTGCTCGACGATGGCCGAGGCGGCGTCGTGGACGACCTGATTGCTGGTTGCGCGGCGGTTCTCAAGCGACAGATCAAAGCGGGGAAAACTGAGGTCGAGACCGATGACATCGGCCGCAAGCACACGTAGCGCCTCCTCCAACAGCTCTTGCCCGGTCTCGTCACCTTCGAGCACAACGATGTTGTTGGACTGCATGAGGAGTCAGTCTAGGGCGCGCGATGAGGCACGAGCGCGTGAGCTACGGAATGTCTCTGGACGTTCGGTCGTTGATAGCTGTGTAAGGCGACGATTTCGACTGAGTGACGAGAAGGTGACACTTACGTGAGAGCAATTGCACAGATACGGAAAGAGCTCGACGAGGCGGCCGAGGCACGACGCAAGCTGCGTCGATCCACGTCGCCTGGAGATGCGGTGCGCCTTGTAGAGCAGGCCCGTGGTCTCGACGAGCGGATCGCGGCTCTCTGGGTCGAGCTACGTTCGGCCAAGGCCCACGTTCGGTCGGGGCCGAGAGAGTCGATAATTCGGAGTGCTCGCGCTGAAGAGCGTTTCAATCGAGACATACGTACGCGCAAGTCCGCCTAGACGATCCGTGAATACGGCTCAGTCGGCCGTAATCGGATCGGAATATTGTGGCGAATCATTGAGATTGGCTACGTGATACGTTCGGGTCTCGCTACGGGGACAATTTCCCCGAGGTTGGCACGTACGCAACACAAACTCAGGAGGACATTTTGGCGCGACGGACGATTCTTGTCTGTGACATGTGTGAGACTGAAATCGAGGAGACAAAAGGCGCGACGTTGCGCCTTACCTACAGTGATGCCCGCCGAGGGGCAAGACAAGCCGACCTCTGCGACGACTGTTCGACGAAGATGCCCGGCAGAGCAGTCGCACGCCGAGGCCGCCCGAAAACGACCGCGTAGGGATTTTTGGGGGCGAATCCACGGCGCATGACTCGCCCGGTGGCGCTCTTAGTGACGTCGTGACACACCGAGGTCGTCACACCGGCGCTACGATGGCGCAGTGCCGCTTCGGCTACTTCTCGGACCCGCAAACGCCGGGAAGGTGGAGCGCCTCCTTGATCTGTTCGTCGAATCCCTCGAGGTCAATGCGCATCTCGTCGTGCCGAATCGGCGAGACGTGGAATCCGCCGAGCACGAGTTACTCGGGCGCGTTCCTTGCATGTTCGGTGGGTGGATCGGGACGTTCGACGACCTGTTCTCGCTCGTGGCGCCGCCTGGCGCGCGCTCACGACAGCTGAGTGATGCGCAGCAACGTCTGCTGCTTCGCGAGACGCTTCGGCGCACCGACCTCGGGGAGTACGCCGCCTCGGCGCGTCACGACGGGTTGCTCGACCCCCTTGGGGCGACGCTGGCCGATATTGAGACTGCTCACGTTGAGCCAGCTGAGTTGTCCACGCCGCTCGCCGCCATTCAGCAGGCGTATCGTGAGCGACTGAGCCAGCTAGGAATCACCGACCGTTCACAGCTGCAGGGGGACGCGGTGGATCGCCTCCAGAGCGATCGGGCAGCGTGGGACGGTGCCCCGGTGTTCGCATACGGGTTCGAGGATCTCACCGGCGCTCAGTGGGGTCTGCTCGAGGCGCTCGCAGCTCGGACGGACGTGACGGTGTCCCTGCCCTATGAGCCCGGACGCAGAGCATTCGCAGCCCTCGGACGCATGGCCGGCGATCTGGCGAATCTGAGTCGCGACAACGCCGAACGGCTCCAACCGAGCGAATGGGGCCAGAAGGCCGCTCTGGCACACGTCGAGCGGCGGCTGTTCGAGGATCCGGTTGAGCTGGGCGAGGCAGGAAGCGCCCCGAGTCTTAGTCAGGGTGCTCCTCCGATCGACGGCGCGATCGGCTTGCTGGAGGCAGCTGGCACCCGGGCTGTGCTCGAGCTGGTGGCCGCTGAGCTCGGTCAGCTGCTCGAGCAGGGCGTCGAACCAGGCCGTATTGCCGTCGTCTGCCCGGATGTCGAACGCGTGCGGCGGCCGCTCGAGTTCGTGTTTCGCGCATTCGATCTGCCGTTTGCGATCGAACAGGGGGAGCGGTTCTCGAGTACGCCGCTTGGCCGAGCGCTGGTTCGACTCCTGCGATACGAGTGGCTTGAAGGATCGCGGGGCGATCTCTTCGGCTTCCTGCGCTCGCGCTACTCCGGCCTGGCCCGCGCGCGGGTTGATTTCGTTGAGGGACGCCTACGCGGGCGCATGATCCGCCAGCGAGAGCGGGTGGAGGAACAGACGATCCATCACCTCGGAAGCTCCGTCGAAGCGTTGGACGTGCTCCGCGAGGCTGGCGGGCCCGTTGACGCAGCGCGCGTTCTATCGGCCTACATGCTCAGCGTCGCTTCCGACACGTCCCATCCCGTCGCGAGCGTGGCGCTCGAGCGAGACATTGCCGCGCAGCAGACATTGACCCGGACGCTCGACGATCTCGAGGGATGGTCGGCGCTCGGAGGGACGGTGGAAGCGCGCGATGTCGTGGCGGCGCTCGAGCGGGCACGACTGCGCGGAGTGCGCAACGATCCAGATCGGATCGCCGTTATCGACCTGCTGCGTGCCCGAACGCGTCGAGCTGATGCCGTGGTCGTGCTTGGGATGGAGGAGGGAGCGTTCCCTCGGCGCTCTGTCGACGATCCGTTGCTGGGCGAGGCGCGACGTCGCGAGCTCGAAGAGGCTATGCCTCGGCGGCGTCTCAGCAGACCCGATCCGCTTGCCTGGGAGCGCTATCTCTTCTACAGCGTCTGTACACGCGCGCGCAACAGGTTGGTCCTGGCCCGTGAGGCTGCCACCGATGACGGGCGACCACTTGAGCCGAGTCCCTTCTGGGACGACGTGCGCGTCCTATTCCCTCAGCGTGAGATTGAAGCCGCGACTCAGAGAAGGCCGCTGTCGGCCTTGTCGTGGCCCATCGAACGTGCGCCGACGTTGCGCGAACAACTACGTTCGATCGCCGCCGTCGCGCGCGACGATCCTCCGGCCGCACGAGCGCTCGCCGCAACCAAGGGGTGGGCGCGCCGAATCGACCGCGCGCTCACGGCGTTTGACCGATCGACCGAGATTCGCTCAGATGCGGCCCTCGCGCGCTTTCGCGAGCAGTCGACGTTCTCTGTGACCGATCTGGAGCTGTTCGGCGACTGCTCCTCGCTCTGGTTCATCGATCGCTGCCTGAGCCCGCGAGAGATCGATGCGAAGGTCGATGCCCGCCTCCGCGGGAGCATTGCCCACCAGGCTCTGTATCGCTTCTACGCTGGCCTTCCGAAGCAGCTTGGTGTCGATCAGGTGCCTGCGGAGCGGCTGGAGGAAGCCATCGTGTTCCTGCTCGAGTGTGTGAGCGATGCGCTCTCCGGGCAGTCGCGCATTGACCTATCGGAGCTCGAGCGACTTGAACTCGAGAGCGGCCTTCGGCGAGATCTCGAGCAGTTCGTCCGAAGTGACGTCGCGCTTGGCCTGCCGCTCGTGCCGAGACGATTTGAGGTTGCTTTCGGGAGCGATCGAGCGCCAGCGGAGCTTCAGCGAGGCCTGCAGCTCGGAGACTTCTCGGTGTCCGGAAAGATCGATCGCATCGACGTTGACCCCTTCTCTGCATACGGAATGGTGCACGACTACAAGTCGGGGCGAGCTCACACGGCGGCACGAATCGAAGCCGATGGGCGACTGCAGATTCCGCTCTACGTGCTTGCGCTCCGAGATCTTCTTGGAATCGAGCCCGTTGCGGGTCTCTATCGCTCGTTATCAGGAGAACGAGAAGCGCGCGGGCTGTTGCGAGCGGATCACAAGGACGACCTGGTTCCCGGACTCTCGTCACGGGACTATCTCGTCGACGACGAGTTCTGGGCAATCGTCGATGGAGCCGCAGATCGGGCTCGGGCAGCCGTATCTCGCATTCGCGAGGGAAGCGTTCGACACGATCCTCGTGACGGTTGTCCAAGCTGGTGCGATCGCTGGTCGATGTGTCGAATCGAGCGGCCATGACGGTTGCCCCGAGTCCGCAACAGGTTGCAGCAATCGAAGAGGGCGGCGTCGTCTTCGTGTCGGCGGGGGCCGGGACGGGCAAGACGACCGTACTGGTCGAGCGCTTCACCAAGGCTGTCCTAGAGCGCGGCGTCGACGTCGATTCGATTCTCGTGATCACGTACACCGAGCGAGCAGCGGGTGAGCTGCGCTCGCGAGTGCGCGCGCGGTTCGACGAGCTCGGGCGGCACGACCTCGCGCAGGATCTCGACTCGGCCTGGATCTCGACGATTCACGGTTTCTGTTCGCGCGTGCTGCGTTCCCATGCGGTTGCCGCGGAGCTTGATCCACGGTTTCGCGTGCTCGATGAGAGTCAGGCAAAGGTTCTGCGCGCCGAAGCCTTCTCGACCGCCCTCGAGGGGTTTTGCGCCGACCGCCTGCTCGAACGAGTGGAGCTGCTCTCGACGTATAGCTCAGCCGGGCTACGCTCGATGCTCACGGCCGTTCATGGGCGATTGCGTTCGGCTGGCTGGCCCCTCGAGCTCGGAAAGAGCGACCCCTCCACGCTCGAGCTTGCGCTCGATCAACTCAGAGATGCGATCAGTGAGCACGCGCCGGCGGCGAGTGAGGAGAGCGGCGCGTCGATCATTCAGCTGCTTGACGGGAATGCTCCGCCCGATTCGCTGCTCGAAATTGAGGAGCACGTGCCGTCGGAGCTGCTCAAACACTCGAGTGTTGCCGGGGCCGTCGCCGAGGTGCAGACGCGCGCGCTTGAAGCCGTTGCCGGTCGCGATCGTGGGCTGCTCGGCGAGCTTCTGCACCAGTTCGACGAGATGTACGCAGACGCTAAACGGCGGGAATCAGCCGTTGATTTCGAGGATCTTCAGCTCATGGTGCGAGACCTCCTCATGCGGCGGACCGATGTACGGGAGGAGCTCCAATGGAGATTTA
>JAUXJK010000060.1 GCA_030624785.1 Actinomycetes bacterium | reverse complement strand
GTTGTGACGCTCGTCGATGCTGATCTAGCCGAGTACGCACTTGACCTCGAGGCGACGACGCGTGAGCGAGCGAGGATCCGCTCAGAACGGGTCTTGTGGCTGGAGGAAGATCCAGAATCGGTAGCCGCACGCTATCGCTCTGGCGATCTGGATGTGCTCGATCTCGTCCGGCACTACGGGGTGATTCTCGACTGGGGCACGGGCGAGCTGTTTCCGAACACGACCGACACCTACCGCGCCATGATCGCCAGACGCGCGGTAGCTTATTGGTAGCCCACAGGTCGTGCGTTGAACGATTCGCAACGACTACTCGACAAGGTCGCCATCGTCACAGGGGCGAGCTCGGGTATCGGTGCTGCGATCGCGCAAGCGTTCGCACGCGAGGGTGCGAAGCTCGGCCTGTCCGGGCGTGAGGAAACGAGGCTTACCGACGTCGCTAAACGCATCGAGTCGGACGGCGGTGCTGCGCATATCCTCGCCCATGATCTCGCGGCGGATGAGGAGCCGGCCCGTCTCGTGAAGGAAGCGATCGAGGCATTCGGCCAGCTTGACGTCGTCGTCCACTCGGCCGGTCTGTTTGAGCCGCAGCCTTTCCTTGAGACATCGCTCGAATCTTTTGATCGACAGTTCGCGCTCAACGTGAGGGCAGGATTCCTGTTGGCGCAGGCTGCGGTCCCACATCTAAGCGAGGGCGCCTCGCTCGTGTTCATTGGCTCGATTGCGGGGCATGTTGCGTTTCGCAACTCGGTCGCATATTGCGGCACCAAGGGTGCCGTCGAACTGATGACGAAGGCGCTTTGCACTGAGCTTGCTCCGCTTGGTATCCGAGTCAACGCGCTCGCGCCGGGGAATATTCGGACGGCAATGAACGAGCCGTTCCGGGCGGAGCCCGGCTATGAAGACGGCGTCAACGATCTGACTCCAGCTGGGCGATTCGGCGAGCCGGAGGAGATCGCAGAGGCCGCGGTGTTCCTGGCGTCAGATGCTGCGTCGTTTGTCCACGGATCATCGCTGCTTGTTGACGGTGGCTGGACCGCCTGGTAGTGGCGGAACGGCGCAACTCGAACGAAAGGAACGATCATGAGCGCGGACCTTGAAAAGCGGATTGCTCGGCTCGAAGCCGTCGAAGAAATCAAGAAACTCAAGTCGCGCTACGCGCAGGCCTGCGACGATGCCTACAACCCCGAGACCATGCGCACGATCTTTACGAAAGATGCCGTGTGGGACGGGGGAGATGTCTTCGGAAAACACGTCGGGCAGGACGCGGTCTGCGAGTTCTTCGCCGGCGTCTCGAGCCAGATCGTGTGGGCTCTTCACTACATGATCGCACCAGAGATTGAGATTGGCGATGACGGTACGACCGCCACCGGAACCTGGTACATCTGGATGGCCTTCACCGGCGCGTCGGAGGGCGATCCTCAGGCGGGCTGGGTAGCAGGTCTCTATAGCGACGTGTATCGACTCGAGCCCGAAGGGTGGCGTATTTCAGCTCTCGAGATCGATCTACAGATCATGTCGCCCTATGAGGATGGCTGGGCGAAAACTCCGTTCATGAGCTGAGGCGCGATGACTTCTCGAATGAGGGAAACAATGTGGCGGCAACCCGCAGACTTGCAGGGGTTGCTCGAAGATGAAGCGGTAGTCGAGAGTGTCGCCGCCGTTCTCGAAGGACGTCGGATTGCGCTCGTAGGTACCGGGACAAGCTGGCACGCAGCCAACCATGGCGTCTGGCTCCTGCGCGCGGCTGGTGTTGACGCCATTGCGCATCAGGGCATGGACGTCGCCTTGTGGCCCGATCACATCGCGGATGACGATGCGGTGCTTCTGCTGAGCCATCGAAACACCAAGCGATATACGTCGGCGGCGCTAGCCGACTGGAAGGAGCGAGGCATCGATGTACGCGTCGTGTCGGGTATCGGATCACCCGGTGCCGATCTGCAGACCGTGGCTCAAGAGAAGAGCGCGGCGTTTACTGCAAGCCACCTCGGAGCACTGATGCGTCTCGCTCAGATTGCGGCCGCGCTGGGGGCTGAGCTTGGCGACCTGTCGGCGGTGCCCGATGCAGTGGAGGCCGTGCTCGAGCAGGATGGCTCTGGAGTCGAGGCCCCGGCACGCCTGCTCGAGTTCGCGGGCGCGGGACCCAATCAGTGGACTGCATCCGAGGGCGCGCTGAAGCTTCGTGAGACCGCCTACGTCGCTACCGAGGGTTTCTCCGTGGAACAGCTTTACCATGGGCCCTCGGTTGCGCTGGGTGATCGAGACGGTCTTGTTGCGCTCGATGGGGGTGGCCCGGGCACGGAGCGGGTCAGCGCCGTGGCGAATGCTGCAGAGGCGTGTGGAGTTGCCGTCTATCGGATCCAACGGGCGGCGTTGGGGGAGCATCTCTCGATCTTCCCGCTCACGGTCGAGGTACAGCGAATAGCCCTGGAGCTAGCCGAAGCTCTCGAGACGAATCCGGACACCTTTGGCTTTGATCTGCCCGGACGCGAAGAGGCCTGGAAGCCGATCGGACTCTGAGTCGCTCGCGCTTAGTCGAGCGCCTCGGTCTCCTCGATGATCGCCCGAGCGGCTTCTGCCAGGCTGTCGTCCGAGTGTGAGGCGAGTAGCGAGAAGCGAATCCGTGCTGTTCCCTCCGCGACGGTGGGCGGGCGAATCGCGTGCGCGAGCAGCCCCCGCGTGCGTAGGCGCTCTGCGAGCCGCAATGTCCTGTCGCTCCTGCCGACGAGTAGCGGGATGATCTGAGTTGATGACAAGCCCGTATCGAGTTGGGCACCCTGCAGCGTTGCCCGAAATCGAGCGGCCTTCGAACGCAGCGCCGCCCTTTGGGGATGAGAAGCCGCGACGAGCTCAAGGGCCACATCGATCGTCTCGATCAACGCCGGGGGAAGGCCCGTTGAATAGGTGAGAGTACGACTCGTGTTCACGAGCTGGCGGATCCACGAATCCGAAGCGGCGACATAGCCGCCGTAGGCGCCAAAGGCCTTTGAGAATGTTCCCAGGTGAATGTCGACGTGCTCGTCTACTCCAAGGTCGTGTGCATAGCCGGCCCCGTTCGGCCCAAACACGCCGGTGCCGTGGGCTTCGTCGATCATCAACGCGGCCCCGTGTGCGTGCTTCAGTGCGATGATGTCGGCGAGCGGTGCGACGTCTCCGTCCATGCTGAAGACCGAGTCGGTGACGATCAGCACTCGCTCGTGGCTGGCGGCACTTGCTGCGCGGAGCTGCGCTTCGAGATCGTTGATGTCCGCGTGGCCGTAGCGATACACGGTCGCGCGCGAGAGCCGGACGCCATCGATGATGCTCGCATGGTTGAGCGAGTCGCTTACGACGCCGCAGGAGCGATCGAGGAGGCTCGTGAGTGTTCCGATATTCGCGAGGTAGCCGCTCCCGAACACGAGCGCCCGTTCCGTGCCTTTGAACGCCGCGAGTTTCTCCTCGAGGGCGCGGTAGGCGGTGTCACTTCCGGCGACCAGTCGTGAGGAGCCGGCTCCAGCCCCCCGTGCCGCGCCGCTTGCCGCGGCCTCAAGAAGTTCTGGGTGTTCTGCGAGACCGAGGTAGTTGTTGGACGAGAGGTTCAGCATGCGCCGCCCGTCGCGCATCGCCCAGGGGTGGGGCGCGTCGTCTGTCACCGCGATCGAGCGCTCGAGGGCTGCCTGCTCTCGCGCGGCGTCCTGAGCGCGGAGCCAGTCGTTCCAGCCGCTCATCGTGCCGACCCGGCTAGCGCGTCTAGACGGGCAGCGTCTAGCAATGGGACGAGCCGGCTCCTAATAGCGTCTCCGTCGACTCGATCGCCGAGCCAGGGGAGAGGGCCGAGCACATCGACATCACCGAACTCCGCGATCAGCTCGTGGTTTGACGCATTGCTCGCCTCGTCGGCTCCCGAGCTTGCGTTCAACACGACGGCAGCCACGTGCAAGCCGAGAGAGCGGGCGACTCTCACCGTCAGGAGCGTGTGGTTGACCGTCCCGAGAGCGGCGCGCGCCACGATGACGAGTGGGTAGCCG
The DNA here is from genome assembly GCA_030624785.1 of Actinomycetes bacterium. GTDB lineage: Bacteria > Actinomycetota > Thermoleophilia > Gaiellales > Gaiellaceae > JAUVPB01. Next base: position 4,844 of record JAUXJK010000060.1, on the reverse strand, counting down.
AGGGCGATCGCGAGATCAGCGATCGTCCAGGTTTCGCCAACCGGAACAAGCAGGCCGCCGGCTCCCTCAACGAGCACCGCGTCGTACTGCTTCGAGAGCTGTTGTGACCGCTCGACGATGGGGCCGAGTGTGATCTCCTCGCCCGCAAGGCGCGCGGCAACGAGCGGTGCCAGAGGCTTGCCGAAGGCGGCCATGTTGAGAGACTCGGGCGTCACGTCGAGCTCGAGCCAGCGTCGAAGCAGCATCGTGTCTCCATCCGGGTCGTCACGGTCGAAGCCACTCTGGACGGGCTTGAACACACCGACGGATTGCCCTCGCTCGCGAAGGGCGAGCGCCATGGCAGCGGTCACGACAGTCTTGCCGACACCGGTATCCGTCGCCGCAACGAAGAAGCCGCTGCAGCGGTTCACGCTCAGGTGATGGTCGCCTCGGAGGCGACCGTGTGCTCGGATGGTCGCGTCGAACCCATCGGGCCGCCGAGCGGTTCGACGGAAAAGCCGAGGTCCTCGATCATCTGCCAGTCCTGTTCCGGCGCCTGGCCCTGTTCCGTGAGGTAGTCGGCTACGAAGATTGCGTTGGCGGCGTAGAGGCCGAGTGGTTGAAGTGTGCCGAAGTGAACCTCGCGACCGGCGGACAGCCGAATCTCTCGGTCGGGACATCCGAATCGGTACATCGCGAGAACGCGTAGGGCGACCCGCGGGTCGATCCTCGCGGGTCTGTCGTGCAGCGGAGTGCCCTCGATTGGAATCAAGAAGTTCACCGGGATCGAGTCGACCTTTAGCTGTCTGAGCTCGAGCGCGACGTGAACGAGTTCGTCGTCGGATTCACCCATGCCGACAATCACGCCCGAGCAGGGCGAGATACCCGACCGAGCTACCGCGTCGACTGTCTCGACGCGGTCGGCGTAGGTGTGCGTGGTGCAGATGTCCTCGTAGTGACTCTCCGCGGTGTTGAGATTGTGGTTGTAGCGATCGACGCCGGCGGCGCGCAGCGTGGCGGCCTCGTCATCGTCGAGAAGACCCATGCAGGCGCAGATTTTGAGTTCGGGATGTTTCTCCTTGACCTGGCGCACGGCATCTGAGACCTCGCGCAGTTCACGCGCCGATGGCCGCCTCGCCGCTGTGACGATGCAGCACGTCGACGCGCGCAGCTCAACTGCGCGTTCTGCGCGTGCGGCTATCTCGTCGGCGCTGAGCATCGGGTAACGATCGATCTCAGCGGACGAGATGCGAGATTGGGAGCAGTAGTGACAGTCCTCGGGGCAGATGCCGCTCTTCGCATTGATCAGGTAGTTGAGCTTCACACTGTCACCGAAGTAGTGATGCCGAACCCGGTAGGCGGCAGCCATGACGTCGAGTAGCTCAACATTGGGTGCGGCAAGTACCGCGCGTGCATCATTCGCAGAGGCGTCTTCGCCGCTGAGTACCCGCTCGGCGAGCTCGTGCCATCGGCTCTCTGTCCCGGTCGTTGCAGTTGTCACGTTGCCATCTCTCCGTTCACGGTCTCGGTCAAGGATCGCTCGAGCGCGCCCACGATCAGTTCTAGTTCGGGAGACGTTATCGACAGTGGCGGCACCACGGTGACCACATTGCCGATGGATCTGACCAGAACACCCTGCTCTACCGTTGCGGCGCAGACACGGCGCGCCGTCAGCTCGTGGAGGTTCTCTGAGAGCTCGATGCCCGCAAGTAGCCCGATTGAGCGGACATCGACGACCCCGGGCGCACGGGCGATCCGTTTCGCAAGGAGCTCGGCCAACTCGGCGCCGCGCGCGCGAGCGTTCGCAAGCACCTTCGGCTTCTGGATGAGCTCGAGGTGTCGGAGCGCTACGGCTGCAGCCAGCGCGTTACCGCCATATGAATGCCCGTGGTAGAGGGTTTCCGGGCCCAGATCCGCTCCCAGAAATGTGGCGTACACGTGACCAGCTGCCACTGTCGCGGACATGGGAAGGTACCCGCCCGTGATTCCCTTGCCGAGGCACAGCAGATCGGGCGTGATCTGACATTGCTCGGATGCGAACAATGTGCCTGTCCGTCCGAATCCCGTGGCTACTTCGTCACAGATCAGCAGGACTCCATGTTGGGCGCAGGCGTCGGCGAGCGCGGAGGCGGACCCCGGCTCGGCGGTACGTATTCCGGCCGCTCCCTGGACGAGCGGTTCGATGATCGCGGCCGCGAGCTCGCCCTGATGATCATGGACGAGCGCAGCTGCAGTGTCGGCCCACGCCGCGTCTTCATACCCCGGAGCACGCACGACCTGGAATCGCAGATCGTCGAAGATGTCCGAGCCGAATCCGTCGGCTCCAAGAGAGAGCGAGCCGATGGTGTCGCCGTGATAGGCACCGCCGATCGACAGGAACTTCGTTCGCCCGTTGACTCCCCGATTGACCCAGTACTGGAACGCGATCTTGGCTGCCTGTTCTACAGAGGCTGCGCCGTCGGACGCGAAGAGAAAGTGCGGGTCGTCAACCGGCACCAAGGGCGCGAGCGCCTCGGCAAGTTCGATGACTACGCGGTTGCCGTTTCCGAGCATGGTCGAATGAGCGACCCTGTCGAGTTGCTCACGGACAGCCTGGTCGAGCTCGGGCACCGCGTGCCCCAGCGTGTTGACCCACACAGACGAGATCGCGTCGAGGTAGCGACGTCCCTCGACATCAACGAGCCAGTTGCCCTCGGCGCGCTCGACGATCACTGGCCGGCTAGCGGCGTACGTTGCCATCTGAGTGAAGCCGTGCCAGACACGGTTCTGGTCGCGGGCCGCCCAGGCTGTGGCCGACGAGCTCGGTGGAGCGGTGGTGCTATCGCTGGGTGGAATGTCTGGATTCATCACGTCTTGACTCAACCAGTATCACCTTGCGCCTAGACTCGCGCTGTGCAGTTGGCTGACAGAACCGTTCTTGTGACCGGTGGGTCGCGTGGAATAGGTCGTGAGGCGTGTATCTCCTTCGCGAAGGAGGGCGCGGACGTCATCGTCCACTACCGGGCAGAAGCTGCTGCGGCGTCAGAGGTAGCCGCAGAGATCGAACGTCTTGGGCGGCGGGCCGTGATCGCCCAGGCTGACGTCGCCGATGAGGACTCGGTCGGTGGCCTTTTCGAGGTCGTCGACTCCTTTACGGCCGAGCGTGGCCTCAACGTGTTGTTCAACAACGCCGGGATATATCCAGCAGGCACGATCGACGACATCACGGTGGAGCAGTGGGACGAGGTCTTCGCAGTCAATGCGCGTGGCACATTCCTCACGACACGCGGCGCGCTGAAACACCTGCGTCGCGCCTCTGACGCTCGCCGCATCATCAATATCGGCAGTGTGATTCCTGGTCTCGGAGCCCCAGGGCTGCTGCACTATTCGGCGTCGAAGGCAGCGATCGCCGGCTTTACTCACTCGCTTTCGCGTGAGCTCGCTGAGGATGGCATCAACGTGAACTGCATCGTTCCGAGCCAGGTCGCAACGGACACCGTGATGACGCTCTTCCCGGGCGCTGACGGGCCAGTCATTGAGCAACAGTCGATCAAGCGATATCAGCAGCCCAGGGATCTCATGGGAGCGCTCGTGTTTCTCGCTTCCGATGCGAGCGAGTTCATGACGGGCCAGTCGCTCGTCGTAGACGGCGGTCGCTTGCTGCTCTAGGTTCTCGCCGAGGTGCTCGCCTCGGGCGCCTGGGCTAGCCTCTCTCGCACGCGCCGCTCCCGCATGTCGGCGCGTCGCATAGCCAGGCCGATTCCGATCAAGATCGCGCCCGCTGTGGCGGGTCCTGCGACGCGGCCCAACACATTGAACGCGATGATCCCGCCGACGAGGGCAACGCCGACGACGACGCCCTGACGTGTACGAAGAAATCGAGCCCATGCCGGCAGCTGCTCGAGAACTGCCGCGCGGTCTGGGTCGTCGGCCACGCCGCTCGTGTTTGTTAGGCGCAGGCGCGGAGTCTCATGGCTCTGCGGCCGTCGACGCCTCTTCTTTCGCCGCTTGGCCATGCGCCTAAGCTAGCTGCGGTGGTAGCGCTACGCCGGTTCCCAGGACACAACCGGAGACATCTCTCCACCGCGTCCGTTGAGCTGGCGGTAGCCCAGGGCGTGCTCGGCCTGGAGCATCTTGTGAATCTGTGTTGTCCCCTCATAGAGGATCGGCGCGCGAGCGTTGCGGAAGTAGCGTTCGATGCCGTACTCGGCCGAGTATCCGTAGGCGCCGTGGATCTGGATGGCGAGATTCGCTGCCTTGAAGGCTTCCTCGGTGGCATGCCACTTGGCTAGCCCCGTCTCCCGCGAGTTCCGCACTCCACGGTCCTTCATCGCGGCGGCCTGTAGTACCAGAAGCTTGGACGTTTCGTAGCCGAGCACCATCTGGGCGATCATGTCCTGGACGAACTGATATTTGCCGATCTGCTCGCCGAAGGTCTCACGCACTTTGGCGTAGGCGGTCGATTTCTCAAGGCAGGCACTAATAACGCCGCAGGCTCCCGCTGCAACCGTGAACCTGCCCTGGTCGAGCGAGTGCATTGCGATCTCGAAGCCTTGGCCCACGTTTCCGATGACGTTCTCTGCGGGCACCTCGACGTTCTCCATGAAGATCTCGCCGGTTGAGCCAGCCCACGCGCCCAGCTTGCCCTCGATATCTCGGGTTGTGACGCCTGGCCACTCCCGCTCGATCAGGAAGGCAGTAATGCCCTTGTGACCGGCCTCGGTGTCGGTCTTGGCGAATATGAGCGCCGTGTCGGCGACGCTTGCGAATGAGATCCACGTCTTTTGTCCGTTGAGAATGAAGACGCCATCCTTCTCGACAGCTGTGGACTGCATCGCGACAACGTCAGACCCGGCGCCTGGCTCGGTCAGGCCAAAGCATCCAAG
>JAUXJK010000289.1 GCA_030624785.1 Actinomycetes bacterium | reverse complement strand
GTGATCGTGGGCGTGAGGTGAAGCTACTCGTTCTGGGCGAGACCGGCGGCAGTTCGTCAACCCGCGCCGGCGTCAGTCGATGCGGCAGCTACCAGTTGATCGAGAAAGTGGCTCCAGCCACGGTCGTGAGGTTCGATGCCACCGAGCGGAAGGTCGCGATGGATCAGCGTCAGAACCGTTTCGTCGGCCTCCGCGCGAAGCGTGATCTCGACCGTTGTTGACCCTGGCGGAACCGTGTCGCCGCCATCCCAGCCGAAGGTGAAGACGACTCGCCGCGGTGGATCGACTTCGACGAACTGTCCGCGCGCTACGTTGCCCTTCACACCCTCCACCCGGTAGACGCCGCCCGGACGAGGATCCAGGGTGGCCGCGCTGCCGAACCACTCGATCATTCGAATGGGGTCGGTGAGGAAACCAAAGACTGTCTCCGGGCGCGCCCGGATTCGTACCTCTTTCTGAACGAGATCAGTTTCGTTCGCTGCCATCGATGCGACTCCGCTCCTCTGCTTCGGCTGCGTGCTTGAGCCTGTCGAGGTTCGTGTCCCAGAAGCTGTCCAGGTATGCCTGCAGATCGGTTAGACCTTCAGGACGGACGCGGTAGAGCCTTCGCGTGCCCTCTCGCCGCTCGACCACGAGGCCGGCATCGCGCAATACGTGAAGATGCTGCGAAATCGCCGGGCGTGTCACGTCGAACTGTGCGGCGATCTCACCCGCTGGAAGCTCGACGTCTCGGATGAGCGCGAGGATTTCGCGGCGACGAACCTCTGCCAGGGCACGAAGCGTTGCGTCCATAGAGCTACGTTAGCAGGAACTAACGTTCGTATGCGCTAACTTATCCGGTGGCGGGTGGCTCTTCAGCCGCCGCGCTGACCAGCATGACCTGCTGTGGCGTCCGCCTATCCGGCCCAGATGCCACTGACGAGGCCGCCATCGACGACGAGAGGCGTTCCCGTCACCCAGCTCGACTCGGCCGATGACAGATACACGAACGCGTCGGCAATGTCGCGAGGCTGCCCGAGTCGACCGAGCGGGTGGATGGACGTCGCGTATTCACGCGACGCCTCTGGATCGGGCTGGTCGGCGAAGTATCCCTGGATCATTGGCGTCTCGATGAAGCCGGGGCAAACGCAGTTGACGCGGATTCCCGCTTTCGCGCCGTCGAGTGCCATGCACTTGGTGAGCATGATCACGCCAGCCTTCGAGGCACAGTAGGCAGCGTCGGCTGGAATCGCCCAAATGCCCGCGATTGAGGCGGTCGATGCTATTGAGCCACCGCCTCGCGTCACAAGATGCGGCCAGGCGGCCTTCGATACGAGGTACACGCTCTTGAGATTGGTATCGAGCTCGCGGTCCCAGTCGTCTTCTTCCATCTCGTGTGCGGCACCCACGATGGTGACGCCGGCGTTGTTGATCACGCAGTCGAGCCCACCGAAGCGCTCGATCAGCACGTCGAGCCCGGCTTTGATGCTCGGGGTGTTCGTAACGTCCATCTCTATGCCAAACGCCCCGTCACCGATCTCGGTAGCGGTCGTAACTGCCGTGTCGCCGATCAGATCTGCGCACACAACGTGGGCGCCCTCCGCGCTGAACCGAACCGCGGTTTCCTTGCCGATGCCGGAACCCGCGCCCGTGACGAGCGCTACCTTGCTTTCGAGTCTTCCTTCTTTAGTCATGCGGCATCATGGCGCGCACAGCCGGAGCGATGCAAGCGCGACCGGCGGCTTCTCGCACGCGAGGGCTGGGCCACGGCGGCAGGGAGCGTCGTACGGTCGCCCCGATAGCCTCACAACATGGAACGAGAACGTATGCGAATGTCAGGTAAGAAAGCTCTCGTCACCGGTGGCGGCTCAGGTATCGGGGCGGCAATCGTTCAGCGCTTTCTCGAAGAGGGTGCCGAAGTGGTCTCGGCCGATCTCAAGGGAGGGGATGTTGTCTGCGACGTTCGCTCGACCGAGGGCGTGAACGCAGCGGTGGCCGAGACGGTCGATCGCCTGGGCGGCCTCGACACACTTGTGTGCAACGCTGGAAGAACCGTTGTCGGGCAGATTCATGAGCTCTCCGAGGAAGACTGGGACGACGGATTCGACATCAACCTGAAAGGCATCTACCGGTGCGTTCGGGCGGCCTGGCCCCATCTCGCTGAGTCGGGCGGCACGATCACCTCAACGGCCTCCGTCGTTGGCATCTGGGCATCTCAGAATCAGGCTGCGTACTGCGCGACGAAGGCGGGCGTCGTCATGTTGACGAAGTGTCTCGCCCTCGACGGAGCAAAGGATGGAATCCGCGCGAACTGCGTGTGCCCCGGTTTCACCGAGACGCCGTTGCTCGAGGGATTCATCGAGCAGCAGGACGATCCAGCAGCTGCGCGGGAGGCCGCCATAGCTCTGCACCCGGTGGGCCGCCTCGGCACGGCGAACGACATGGCCGAGGCCTTTGTCTACCTCTCATCCGATGAGTCGAGTTGGGTAACCGGCGAAGCGTTGCGAGTTGACGGTGGCCTGGCGACTGGGATCTGGGGCGGCTAGCCATGTCGCTTGGCCTAAGGCCAGCACTGATTGCCGTGTTGGCCGTCTTTGTGGCGGTTCCGTCGCTGGCCTCGGGCTCGATTCTCATTACCGAGAACGCCCGCAAGGCGAGCCTCAAGGTCGCTAGGAACGGAGACGCCGAGATTCGTTGGACCAACTCAAAGGGTGCGAGACAGAGTCTGGTCGTTCCTTTCAAGGGGCGGGTGCTTCCCGGAGCGGCGATCGCCGGGAAGAACGTTGCGAAGCGGAACAGCCGTTGGAAGTTGCCGTTCAAGCCTGTGTTGAGAAAGGCACCGAATGGTTTTTTCTATGCGCTCCAGACCTGGCGGCCCCGACCGGACAAGCCGGCCGAGCTGAGGTTCTCTCGCTGGAAGGGAAAACCCACTGTGCTTACGTTCGGTGCCGGGTTCAACGGCACGAAGGAGGCATTGAGCGGGCGTGTGGGTTTCCGTGGCAAGCCTGTGTCTGGCACGTCTCCGACGCCGGGCGGGCAGAAGCTCAAGATCTTCGTGCTGCTCGACTGCTTGCAATGCGCCGCTGGCACGTCGAGCGGCTGGACCCGGATCGCCGGCCGCCCGCTCAAGACCAAGGACGGCAAGTTCACGATCACGGTGCAACCAACGTTTGAGGGCAGCTCGTATCGGGCCCAAATCGCAGGACCGAATCGGGGCCGTCACCTCGGCCCAGATGTGCGCTCGGTATCCAAGAGCGTGCGACCGCTCGCCGAGGCGAGCGCCGCAAGCTAGAGGACTATGTCGCGCTCAACGGCGGCGTGGCATGACTCGGCATGCGCTCGGGTGGATACCGATCGCCTGCGACGGCGGATCGGGGAACGAGTTGTTCGAGCTCAGTGAGTTCGGCTGGGCTCAGCGTCAATGACGCGCTCGCCGCGTTCTCCTCCAGATAGCTCACACGGCGGGTACCCGGGATCGGGACGATCCACGATCGTTGGTGCAGAAGCCAGGCGAGTGCAAGCTGTCCGGCCGTCATGTCGCGTTCGCTCGCGAACGCCTCAAGGCGATCAACGAG
>JAUXJK010000212.1 GCA_030624785.1 Actinomycetes bacterium | reverse complement strand
GCGATTCTTGTCCGTGACCCTGTCGACAGCGTCTCAGCGCTGCTTCCGTCGGGAGAGAGTACCGTGGTCGTGCTCGATGTATCGGCGAGCGTTTCCGATCTTGTGTACGACGAGATCGCCCGTACCCTCGCGCTGCTCGCAGACACGCCGGATGACTCTGTCCGTGTGGGTCTGGTGCTCTTCTCCGACGTGGCTCAGGTCGCGCTGCCTGCGGGAACCTTGCCGCGCGAACTCAAGCCGTTCGTCCGATTCTTCTTGCCAAAGACCGAGGCCTCGGCGCGCGATCGACCGAGTCTCTACAGGCCGGCCGGGCCCTTCGCGCCTGCTCCGATCAACTACATACTGAGCCCGTGGTTCACCGATTTCGGTGGCGGTACGGCGATATCAACCGGGTTGAGCGCGGCGCGCGAGGTGATCCAGGCCGGCGGCGGCGCTGGCCACGTTCTGCTGATCAGCGATCTCGACAATCGGGCGCGAGACGCTCGAGCTCTCACGAGGGAGCTCGTCACCTACGCCAGAAGCGATGTGTCGCTCGAGGTGGTGGCTGTTCCTCCGGCGATTCCGGCCCAGCGAGAGATGTTCGAGCGCATCATCGCCGGCGACACGGTTGTCGACTCAGGTTCGCTACGGCGCGAGGACGGCTCGCTGGACGCCCGAGGGCCAGGTGTCCCGATCACGTTCATTCTCCTGACGGTGGGCCTGGCGCTGCTAGTCGCAGCCCGAGAGCCCGTCGCTTCCCCAGTCGACCTGGGCCGGCCGACACGGGCGGGCAGCGTATGAGCAGCCGGCGTCTGTTGGAAGTGACGCTGGCGCTCACCGCGCTTGCGGTCGCCGCCCTCCTGGTCGTGTTCGCCCGAGGCGTGGACTCTGTCGAGCGGGAGGTCGCGTCGCTGACCTCGTCGTCCGCGCGGATTGCGCTTGTCCGCGACCCAGGTCAATCAGACTTCGGTGCGGCCGACAGGCTCGCGCGTCGCGCGCTTGGCGCGCAGGATGACCTTGAGTTCGCTCGGGCCCTGGGCCTCGTCGAGGACAGTCGACGCCTCGAGCATCTCCCGAACGAGGTACTCGAACTGCATGCTGAGGCGATCGTTCTGCTCCAACGGCTTGACGGAAGCCCGCGCCAACGGGCGTCGCAGGCCGCAGCGATGGTCGGTGCGCTCTACGTCGAGGACGCCGTGATTGACCCGGACGCGGCCTCGCGCTACCGACAGCAGGCGACGGAAGCCTTCCAACGGGCGATTCGCCTCGATCCGACGAACGAAGCGGCCAAGTTGGGGCTCGAGTTGATACTGACCGGGACATCTGGCACGTCGACTCGGATTGGCGAGGAAGGCGCCGGCGGCGGCCTATCGGGAGCTGGCGAGAGCGTGCCAGGGACCGGCTACTAAAGAGCCCGCCATGGTGAATGCAGCATCGATCACGTTGCTTACGCCGATCGCGGCGTTGGTTGGGTTTGCAGCCGTCATTCCGCTCCTTGCCCTCGCGTTCGTCTCTCGGCGTGACCAAAGACTGCGAATCGCACTCGGCCTCTCGGGCCGCAGGCGGCTCCTTCGCGCGCGTGACGTGCTCGCTATCGGCCTGCTGTTCCTCTTGCTCGCAGGTGCCGCGAGCCAGCCGGTGGTCTCTCACGGGCGGTCGATCGCCGCTCGCGGCGACGTGGAGGCATACGTCTTGTTCGACGTTTCGCGCTCAATGCTGGCTGCATCAGATCCGGGAAGTCCGACGCGATTTGATCGCGCAACCAGGTTTGCACTGGACCTTCGCCCGCACCTGGCCGGCGTACGTGTCGGTGTGGCTTCCCTCACGGATCGTCCGCTTCCGCACGTGTTTCCCACCGCTGATCGGAGCACATTTGTCTCGGTGGTTACGCAAGCAATTGGTATCGAGAGGCCGCCGCCGATTGAGCAGGGTCAGATACGCGCAACAACGTTTGAGGCGCTCGAGGGGCTCGCCAAGGAAAACTTCTTCTCGGCTGGTTCCACGAAGAGGGCGGTTGTCGTCCTCACCGACGGAGAGAGCCGGCCGTTCGACCCGGTTCCGCTCGTCGAAGAGCTGGCGGCCGAGGCGATCGAGCTCTACTTCGTCCGGTTTTGGCGTGAGGACGAGCGCGTCTGGCAGCCGTCAGGCTCTCCTGAGTCGTATCGTCCGGACGCCGCGGCAGAGGCGATGCTGGCGAGTCTCTCAGCCGGCCCTCGCATCAGCACGTTTCGCGAGTCCGATATTGGGGGTCTGGTAGCGGCCGTTGAGAGGTTCTTCGGTGATGGCCCCCTGGTCGAGGCCGCGATCGACCGCCAAGCAACGCCACTCGCGCCATGGCTCGCGCTTGTCGGCGCCATTCCGCTCGCGTTCATCCTTGTACGACGTCCGCGCTAGCACCCGTGACACTTCACATAAAGTAGGTCTCCATGCGGACGGGTCTTGGCATATGGGATTGACGCTTGCTGAAAAGATTCTCCTGGCTCATACGGACGCCGAGGAGATTCAGCCGGGAGAGATCGTGATGGTCGCCTGCGATCTCGTGATGGCAAACGACATCTCGGGATCAGTCGCGTTTCGCGAAATGGCGCGGATGGGTGTGACTCGTGTCTTCGATCGGTCGAAGGTGCTAATGGTGGCCGATCACTTCATGCCGGCGAAGGACGTGAAGTCGGCCGAGCTACAACGAATTCTCAAGGACTGGTCGGGCGAGCAGGGAGTCAAGTTCTACGATCAGGGCCGAGGGGGCATTGAGCACGCTGTCATGGTCGAGGACGGTTGGGTTGTCCCGGGCGATGTCGTGGCGGGTGGCGACTCTCATACCTGTACGCACGGTGCCCTCGGGGCGTTCGCGACGGGGCTCGGGTCGACTGATATCGCGGCGTGTCTCGCCTTCGGCGAGTTCTGGCAGAGCGTTCCTGGGACGATCAAGGTCGACTTCTCGGGCGAGAAGCAGCCGTTCGTGAGTGGGAAAGATCTGATCCTCGCCGTGATCGCTCAGATCGGCGTAGGCGGGGGCACGAACCACGTTCTGGAGTTCGTCGGTGACGGCGCCGCGGCGCTATCGATTGATGAGCGGCTCGCTGTGGCCAACCTTGCGGTTGAGGCTGGGTCGGAGACCGGGATCTTTCCTGCGGACGAGGTCACGCGGGAGTATCTCGATGGCCGAGCCACTCGCGACTGGGTGCCCCAGAGGTCGGATCCAGACGCTCGATTCGCACGTGAGCTCGATATCGAGCTCGGCTCGTTGGGCCCGTTGATCGCAATGCCGCATTCGCCTGGCAACGTCGTCTCGCTGGACGATGCGAAGGGTATTCCCATCGATCAGGCCTACATCGGTAACTGCTCGAACGGGACGATGACAGATCTGCGGCAGGCCGCGCAGGTGTTCGAAGGTCGCAAGGTCCACGACCGCTGCCGCGTGATCATCGTTCCGGCTAGCGTCAAGATCTACCGTGAGGCGCTGGCGGAAGGGCTTGTCGACACGTTTCTCGAGGCCGGAGCGATCGTATCGACGCCCACCTGCGGTGCGTGCTTCGGCGGAGGCATGGGCGTCCTGGCGGCCGGTGAGAAGGCCGTCGCTACGACGAATCGCAACTTCAAAGGCCGGATGGGTTCACCCGAGGCTGAGGTGCATCTCGCGAACTCCTGGGTCGCAGCGGCTGCGGCTGTCGCAGGCGAGATCGTTGACCCGGCCGAGGTGCTTGGCTCGGTGGTCGCGTGAGCGAGGTACGTGTATTCGAGGGTCGAGCGATTGTGATCGACCAGAACAACGTCGATACGGACGTTCTCTATCCCGGCGCGTTTCTCAACATTCCCGACCCCGAGCTGATGAAGAACCATCTTTTCGAGGGACTCGATCCGACGTTGCGAGACCAGCTCGTCGGCGACACGGTTCTGGTCGTGGGCGAGAACTTCGGCATGGGCTCCTCGCGCGAGCACGTGCCGCAGGCCATGAAAGCCGCCGGCATTCAGTGCGTCGTGGGTAAGAGTTTCGCGCGCATTTTCGAGCGAAACTGCGTCAACCTCGGCCTGATGATCATGACCGCACCTCAAGCTGCCGGGGCCGCTAATCCTGGAGACATGGTTCGGATCGACGCGCGCGCGAGCACGGTGCAGGTTGGAGATGCAACGTTCGACGCAAGACCGTTGCCCGCGTTCATGCTCGAGATGATCGAGCTGGGCGGCCTCGTCCCGTGGGCTCGGCGTCGCGTCGCCAGCTAGACGCTGGTCGGTGAGTCAGCTAGTCCCAGCCGAGTTTGCGCTCGAGAAGCGCTTCGAGCCGCTCGTTCGGCGCTGCGAAGTAGCGTCGCAGTTGCTCGCGGGTCTCGGGCGCGAAGTCGGCGTAGGGCCGCTGATTGAAGGCCCGGTACTCGCTGAGCTCGTGACGCTCTAGGTCGAGGAAGTCGAGGACGTCGCGATATGCCGCCTTCGGATCGAGGAAGAAGTCCTCGCTCTTCAGCACGAGGATCTGCGATCTCGGGAACTGCTCGTGCCAGCGCTCGAGTTGCTCCGCGTAGAGCCCGCGTTCGAGATAGGTGTGGTGACGGTGGGCGAAGCTCTCGTAGCGCCGATCGGAGCGCATGCGGTCCGTTTCGCCAGCCAGGCGTTCAGGTTCCGCGGAGATCGCCTCTTCAAACGAGAGCGTCTCCTGTCCGTGCCGACAGGCCAGCTGGTGTTGTGAG
>JAUXJK010000129.1 GCA_030624785.1 Actinomycetes bacterium | reverse complement strand
TGGTTGGAATACCAGATATCGAGCTCGATCCTCTCGTCCCACGGAAGGGCGGCCCGGCCGTTGATCTGAGCCCAGCCCGAGATTCCTGGCTTGACGTCAAGTCGTTGCAGCTGTCGCGGTGTGTAGCGCTCGACCTGGTAGCGCAGTGTGGGTCGCGGGCCGACGAGACTCATCTCCCCGCGCATGACATTCCACAGCTGTGGAAGCTCGTCCAGCGAGAGGCGGCGAAGAATGCGCCCGACTCGCGTTATTCGATCATCCCCTGCGTTCACGGCATAGCCTGCACCCTGGTGCTCGGCACCGACGATCATCGTACGCAGTTTAAGAAGATCGAAATCGCTGCTCTGATACCCGACCCGCCGCTGTCGGTAGAAGGGCGAGTTCCTGTCCTCGATGAAGATCGCGACCGCGGCCACGAGCACGATAGGCGCGGTGATGACCAGCAGCATCGTCGCGCCGATCAGGTCGATTGCTCGCTTGCTGGCGCTCAACGCGTGCCCTCGGCCTTCTCCCATACCGCCGGCACGCCGAAACGAAGGTAGCGGACGAGCGCGACGACCGTCGCCGACGTAATCAGAACGTAGTAGAGCGCCAGCCCGCTGCCCGGGACACGAAGCCCAACCCGGGCAGCACCCGCCAGCAGAAGCCCACCGAGCTGCAGTGCGAGGACGAGCGCGAAAACGATGCCGCTACTTGCGAGCGCCACACTCGAAGCGAGCAGGGCGAGATGCAACACACCGCTTGCATAGCGCAGCAGGCGATGGGAAATGAGCTGGGTAATGAAGATGGTGCCGCCCCCACGGAACATCCCGCCGCGAAGCACCATCAGCCAGCAGTGCTCGAACATCCGAACCTTGCGCTTGAACTCATCTTCGAGATCCCGTGATGGCTTCTCGAACGCAAGCGCGCGAGGTTCGTACACGGCTCGGCGGCCACCCTGGGCCATGACATAGGGGAACGAGAGGTCGTGTCCGAATCGCGTGTCGATTTCGGCGTAGTCGGAACGCCGAACCGCGTACACAGAACCGTTCCCACCGGTCACCGATCCCATCGCCGACTCCTGAGCTCGAAGCCAGAGCTCGTATCGCCAGTACGCACCCTCGCGATTTGATCCATCGGCGCGCTCAAGGCGCAGACGACCACATACGTATCCGACTCGCTCGTCGGCGAAAGGTCGCACGAGCCAGCGAAGGGCATCGGGAGCCCAGGTCGCGTTGGCGTCGGAGAACGCGATCAGCTCGCTATCCGTCGCCCGAACAGCTCGATCTTGGGCAGCCACCTTGCCGCCACGAGGAAATACAAGCAGCTGAACCCGCTCGTGCGTCGCCGCGAAACGCGCGGCTATTGCATCGGTTGCATCGGTCGACGCGTCCGAGGCGATCACGATCTGTAACGCGTGCTCGGGATAGTCGAGCTCGAGCAGGTTGGCTATGCGACGCTCGAGGACGTCCTCCTCGTTGTGTGCAGCGATGATGAGCGCTATCTGTGGCGTCGAATCTGCGACCACTATCCGTTTTGGATGCACGCGAGCTAGCACCCACGCAAAGATCGGGTAGCCCAGGTGCGTCCAGGCCAGAAGGCCCAGGCTGCTCCAGAAGACGACTTCGACGGCCCACACGCTCGCGAGTGTAGTTCTCGACACGCCCTGGCTCGGGAGCCTCGGGGGCCTCGACGCTAGGTGAGCGCGGCGCGGTACACCGCTTGAAGCTGATCCGTCACCGTGCTCCACCCAAAGCGACAGGCGACCATCTCGCGACCCGCGTGCCCCAGCTGTACCCGAAGGCTCTTGTCTGCAAGCAGCTCATCGAGCGCAACCCTTAGTGCCGCCGGGTCCTCAGGCGGGACGAGCAGACCCGTTTCGCGATGTCGCACGAGATCGCAGAGGCCACCGACGCTTGTTGCAACAACGGGTCGTCCATGAGCCATGGCCTCTGCGGCGACGAGACCGAACCCCTCTCGCCTCGATGGGCAGCAGACGACGGCTGCCCGGCCATAGAGCCCTGACAGCTCAGCCCTCGATACGAAACCGCTTGCCGAGGGCACTCTGTTGCGCAGCGGCCCATCTCCGACAATACGAACGTCCAACCCTGCCGACGCTTCCAGGAGGTCTTCGACTCCCTTCTCCCGTGATAGGCGTCCTGCAAATAGGACATGAGGCGGGGTCTCCTCCGGTTCGACCGCGTCGGGCAGCTCGATGCCGTTGGGAACCACGACAGGATCCGAAGCACCAAGTGCACTCGCCGACTCCGCCAACGAGCTCGAAACGCACACAACGACGCGAGCTCGCCGCAGAATCGCTCGCGAGAGTCTCTGAGAACGTTGGGCAAGCTCGACGTCGCTTCCATGCAAGGTCACGACATACGGACGGCGACTTGCCATCGCAACGAGGCCAAGTTGTAGCCAGTGGGCGTGTACAAGATCCGCATCGCGCGCGGCTCGCCGGGTTGCGCTCACCATCGACGCGAGGAGCGGCGGCGCCAACCACGGCTTGCGGCGAAGTCCTGCCGCAATACCGGCCTCCGCCAACCCGAAATCCCGAAAGTAGGTCGGATCCACTACGTCCATTTGGAGCCCGCGCGCGCGAAGGCGCTCGACGCTGTCCGCCACGAAGCGGCCCGCGAAATCCTCGGCGTGCCTTGGATAGCTCGTTGTGAGAACTACGACGCGCACGTGTCCAGGAAATTCATGCGCGGCGCCAGAACACGAGGGGTGCGGCGACGATGAACAGCACCAGTACGAAGAAGTAGTAAAACTGAATAGTCAGGTAGAACGCGTTCGCCACAAGCGTGCCGGCGAGAGCCGCGCTGAGCCCGAAAGCAAGAGGTCGGACGAGCGCCCCGGTCTCGTTCCCGGCCGCGAGTAGACGTCGGCCGATCTTGTGGAGCAGCCGCAGCCGCAGCCCGAGATAGACCATGTAGGCCACGAACAGTACGCCTCCGATGATGCCTGTCTCGGTCAGTACAGCGACGTAGTAGGAGTGCGGACCGAAGTTGCTGCGCCCCGTAATGAATTCGAAGTAGGTAGAGAAGGTGTTCAGGCCGAGTCCGAACGTTGGGTGATCGCGAATAACCGGACCGAGCAGCTCGTAGAACTCGAGATGAATACGAGTCGAGTTTCCACCAACCGACGTTCGGGCACGAAATACCTGCGCGAAGAAGTCGGCGCGTTGCGCGACGATGATCGCCACGATGGCGGCCAGGCCGGCGAGCGGCACGAGGAGCCGGGCGGAGAACATTCGTCGCGCATACGGAATGGCCAGAATCGCGAGACCAACCCCGATGCCGAGTAGGCCGCTCCTCGACAGCGTCGACAACTCGACGAGCGCCAGAAAGCCGAGGACGATGGCGAGCGGGGTTCTCAGTCGATGCCCTCGACCAAGGCGCAGGTAGATGGGCAGTAAGACGAGCAGCGGAACGATCAGCATGATCCCGAGATGGTTCGGATCAAGGGTGAGCGCATTCGGGCGGAAAACGTCGGCGCCGTCGACCGCGCCGAAGACGTTGATGCCTCCTCGTTGGTAGCTACCGATTGGCGTGAGGATCGCTTTGTCCAGGTTCCCACCTGCAGTTTCGGCGTACCCAAGCTCGACGAGTCCATAGATCCCATTCGCAACGAGACCCGCCGTAAACCACGCGAGGGCGCGCCAGTAGAAACGCTCGGACCGTCGCGAGAGATGAACAACGGCGACGATGAGGAACACGAAGTGGATCGCGAACTTGACCATTCCTCGCAGCCACTGGTCGCGGTCTCCGACCGTGTCGAGGTTGAAATACCCCCCGAGATAGACAACCGCGAAGAGCGCGAAGAAGGCGGCGACGACGAACGCAGATCGAGGCCAGACATGGCGACGACTTCCGATCTGGGCCACGAGGAAGGCAACGACGAACGCACTCGCAAGAATGTCGGACAGGTTGACGTCAGCAGTGCCAATCGTCCAGCGAACGTTCGAGAGAGTGATCGTGAATACCGTCGCCAGAAGCAGGAAGTCAGCAACGATTGTCGCGCTGATTGCGCGAGGCGCCGCAAGCGAGGTTGCCGGCGCGGGAGCGCTCGCGACACTCACGACGTCACGTCTTCAAACACATCCATGAACTCCTGTGCTCGAGTCCGGCGCGAAAGGCGCCGTCTCGTCTGCGGTGAGATCGTCGTTGCGGCCAAGTCTCCCGAAGCGTGCCGATCGACCAGTTCCTGAAGAGCGCCCACTGTCCCTTCGATGTCGACCGGATCGACGACCGTCCCTGTGGCCGTCTCCTGAAGCAGCCGGGCGGCCTCCCCGAGTGGCGGAACGAGGGCGAGGATCGGACGATCGGCCGCGAGATACTCGAACACCTTCCCCGACAGCACTCCACGACCACGGCCGCCCGCGTGGGGGATCAGCAGTAGCAGCGCCTCGGAGTCGCGCTGAAGTGCCAGAGCCTCGCGCCGCGGCAGATAAGAAATCAGCTCGATTCGTTCAGCAAGATCGAGAGATTCAGCGTACTCACGGTCCCTCTGTCGAAAATCGCCAACGAACCGTGCAACGACATCCCCTTCGACACGAGAGAGCGCCTCGAGAAACGGCTGCGGATCACGCGCCCCGAAGAAGCTGCCCGTGTGTGTGATTCTGAAGCCGCCCGAAGCGTGATACTCAAGCCCATCGAACTCGTCGAAGTCGGCGCCATTGCCGATCATGCGGACGCGGTCACCGGCCCCCTCGACCCGCATCTCTTCAGCTATCGCTTCGGAGGCGCACACGACTGCGCTCGCTCGTTTCGCGACCAGCTGCGCGAGCCGCTGCTCTCCGCGAATGTCATGGCGCCGCTGGGAGTGCCGCGCAACCGAGTCGCGCAGGTCGGCAACCCAGCGAGCGCGGCCCGAGCGGGCCAACGCGGCCCCTACGAAGTGGACGGATCCAGGCGGAGACGTCGTAAGCACAACGTCAATGTCGTGCTCGCGGGCGATACGTCGCGCCGCAGGAATGGCAGTCGCGTTCCAGATCACCGCTGCATCGGGAACGAGCAAGCGGCGAAACGCGAGGCTCGAATGTGCACGCGCGCGCGCTATTCCTGTCAGCCCGTGGAGCTCCTCTCCAGGACGACGCGACCGCGGGCCGATGTTGCGCGCTCGATGAACCGTCACGCCCGCTGGGTCGGAGAGAGAATCGTCTCGATGTAACCACTTGGGATCGTCGGGTGCCAGCACGTGAACGTCGGCACCTAGCTCTCGGAGGTGTCCAGCGAGCTTCAGCGGACGCTGCACACCTGGACCCCCAGCGGGAGGCCAGTAGAGGCTGACGATCAGGACTCGCATCAGGCCATTGTGGCGACACGCGAGGGCGAGGGGACGGTCGGCCTCACCAACACAACGTCGGCCACCACCTGCGGATCAACCCCGCGGCACCCGCAGGAGTGCGTAGCGACCATCGTCATAGGGCACGCTAGGCCACTGCGAGATAAGGCCCTCCGGAAAGCCTCTTGTGCGATCCACGACCAGCCAGGTCGCGTCGTACTGCTCGAGGAGCTCCACACGCTGAGCGTCATCAACACCCGCCCTGTAGAAGAATCGAATGACATCCTGACGCCGCTCGAAAGGGCGGTTGGGCGTCGTCTGCGCCACGTGAGCCGGCGGACCGGCAGCAATTGGAACGGGCGCCGCCGCCGCAAGGCGATACGAGGTCTCGAGATCCGCGAACACGACTTCGTCCAACGCCACCTCTTGACGAACAGCCTCGACGAGGCTTGGCGGCAGCGCCCGCGGGTCGGCCGGCTCCTTTGCAAGTCGCGCGAGCGCATCGACCGACACGGGTATGAGAAACGCGGCGACGATAAGTGTTGCCCAGCCGTTCGTGCCGATCTCGAGCGTACGACCGAGACGTCGCCCGAACAGCAGCGCCGCGATGATTCCCGCAAGCCCAATCCAGAGTGCCCAACCCGTCGAGCGAGCTTGCTCAGCTCCGGCCGGGTAGATCAAGACGAGCGCCACTCCGAGCGCTAACGCTCCTGCGACGGCATAGTGCCGAGCCCTCGCCAGCAGGAGCGCTCCACCTCCGACCGCGAACGCGAGCGGGAGAAACGTGGGCAAGCGTCGAGCCTGAGACAGCGAGATGAGTTCAGAAAACTGAGTAAAGAGCGTCGGAACGAGCGCAACGGCGAGCAGGACGAACGCTCCACCAACGACGAGCGCTGTCGAGCGACGTCTCACCGCAAAGATGAATACCGGCATCAGAAGGAACGCCACAATGGCGGTAGCGCCGCCACGCACGATCGTGTC
>JAUXJK010000300.1 GCA_030624785.1 Actinomycetes bacterium | reverse complement strand
CGATGAACCCGGGCAGAGCACGATGTCATTCACGCTCGGTGGAGACGATATCGCCGCCGGCGCAGTTCTCGACGTTGCAGTTGAAGGTCGAGCGATCGTCGTGCGAGAGGGTGGAGGACGCCCTGTCGAGACGGTCGCCATCGTGGGAGATCGTGTGACTATTGGACGATCGCCTGACTGTGACATCTTTCTCGACGACGTAACCGTGTCTCGACTGCACGCAGTTGTGGCGAGTAGACCCGATGGCACGTGGGTTGAGGATCAGCAGAGCCTGAATGGAACGTTCGTGAACCGGACACGCGTCGAAGAGACGCTGTTGACCGATACGGACGAGATACAAGTTGGTCGCTACCGGCTCACATTTCTAGATCGATGAGCGCCGTCCCGGAAGAGCGCACACAACGGCCGTTGACGATCGGCGCTGTTCGCCGACGTCTACGCGAAGAGTTCCCCGACATCTCGATCTCGAAGATTCGCTATCTCGAAGATCAGGGCCTGCTGACACCGTCCCGCACGGAGGGCGGCTACCGTCTGTTTCGAGAAGAAGAGGTCGAACGGTTGCGGACGATCCTTCGCTTGCAGCGTGACGAGTTTCTGCCGCTCCGCGTCATTCGCGACGAACTCGACTCACGGGCAACGCAGAAGCGCGACAAGCGACAGTCTGACGGAGTGCGCGATCGCCTCAGATCCGTCCCTGACAAGCTGCTTACGCTCGATGAGTTGAGCGAGCAGGCGGATATGGACGGAGGCCTTGCCAAGGAACTCGCGAACTTCGGATTGTTGCAGGAGACGTCACACGGAGACGCGAGCGGCTATGGGGAGGACGACGTAGAGATCGCCGCCCTGTGCGGCCGCCTGGCGCGCTACAACCTTGAACCGCGCAATCTACGCGCTATCAAGACAGCGTCTGAGCGACAGGCCGCGTTGCTCGAACAGGTCGTGGCTCCAGGTCTGCGCGCGAAGAGTGCGGAGCGGCGACAACGAGCAATCGACGATCTGGACAAGCTAGCGACCATCTCGACGGAGTTGGCGCAGCTTCTGTTCTGGCGCCAACTACGTTCGTTGGCGACGAAGTAGTGACCATCGATCTCGCCTCATATCTTCGCGATGTCCCAGACTTCCCGTCAGAGGGGATTACTTTCAAGGACATAACGCCACTGCTCGAAGCGCCTGAGGCGCTCGCATGCGCTATAGAGCAGCTCGCTGCTTTTGCGTCGCCGCTGCGGCCTGACTACATCATGGGCGCTGAATCCCGAGGATTCATTCTCGGTGGCGCGTTAGCGCACCAGCTCGGCTGTGGTCTCGTACTAGCGCGGAAGCCCGGCAAGCTGCCGCGCGCCACCATTCGAGCTGAGTATGAGCTGGAGTATGGAACCGACGCACTCGAGCTTCATGCCGACTCGATGCGGCCGGGATCGCGCGTGTTGATCCATGATGATCTACTCGCGACCGGTGGCACAGCGCAGGCGAAGCTCGATCTCGTAAAACAGCTTGGTGCTGAGGTGGTCGGTCTGGCCTTTATCGTTGAGCTCTCGTTTCTCGGTGGGCGAGACCGATTCAGCAGTATCCCGCTCCATTCGCTCGTTCAGGTGCAGAGCGAGTAGCCAGCCCTAGCCGGTGCGCGATCGGCGCGTTGGGTCAACCCGAGCGCGGAGCTACTGCTTGGCGCCAGGTGCCTGAGGTTCGTCCTGCCCGAGACGCAGCACGAGAAAGAAGATTAGGGCACCGCCCACGATTCCCAGGACGAGTGCAGCCAGACGCGACACAACGTCGACTGACAACAAGCCAATCCAGATGAACACCCCAAGACCGATACCCCAAAGTGCCGAGGTGATTCCATGGTTGAGGGCGGGGGGCCGAAGAGGATGCATGGCTCAACTCTAGATGTTGACCCGCCGGCACTCTCGAACGAGCCGGCGCGGACCAAAAAAGATGCGCCGAGAGGCGATCGCTTTCGTCCACCTCGCCCGCTGACCATCCGCTTGCGCGTCCTGCCACCTGGCGGGGCTTCGTCCTACTTGCGAGCCGTCCCTCGGCGCAACAGGGACATTAGTGGGACTGAGTCGCTGCTGTCAAGCAACGACGACAAGGGTTTCCCGGTATTTGCGACAATCCGCACAATTATCCACAGATTCCACAGAAATCGTCCCCAGGCCCTGTGGAAAACAACGCGTCGTGCGTCCTAGGTTGGACGGCTATCGGATGTTGAGCGCGCCATCGGTATAGACACCCTCGGCATTCCAGAGAAGGTATCCATCGCTCTGCCATCGCTCAGTCGCCGCGACCTGAGCCCTGAGTTCGTCAATGGTGTAGCCGCCATAGTCCTGCAACCACGGAACAACCGCTACGTCGCGTCCTGTAAGCACCTGACGAAAGTCCTGCAAGGAGCAGCTCACGATGCGTCCGGGTGCAGCAGCAGGATTGTCGATGTTGCATTCGCCCACGCCGTAGGCGGATGGATAGACCATGGGGTGGGCGACATCGAGAGAGAGCGCCATCTTGCGGGGCGCCTGCCCAATGCCGATGTTTCGCGTCGCCGCCAGTCCGAAGATCGCGGCGCCAACCTTGACGCCGTATGGATCGAGTCGCCGCTTCGCGTATGCAAGAAACTGTGCGATCGTGTCGGCCTTGGGCCCGGGGCGCTCACCGCGATATACGGCTGCCGAAAGGTCGCCGTCCGTGGGGAAGCGGATGTAGTCGAACATGATCTCATCGAAGCCTGCCTCGGCTGCAGCGACGGCGATATCGACGTTGTAGGCCCACACCGCCTCGTCATAGGGATTGGTCCACCCGAGCCCGGCATCGGTCACCCAATTGCCTCCGCCGCGACGCTTGATCGACAGCTTCGGCTTGGCGGCCGCTAGAACAGGATCCTGGAAAACGACGAGCCTTGCCACGAGAAACGCACCCGCCGCATCGACCTTCGCCACGAGAGCTTCGGCGTTGTAGAAGTCGCCAACAGCACCTATCTGTCGAGCGAGATGTGATGGTGCGGGCGAGAAGGCAACGCGACCTTGCTCATCCTTGATGTCGATCTGAAGCGTGTTCAGACCGACGTCTGTCAGCGAGAGGTACTCGTCGAGTTTGCCCGGCAAGGTCATCAGCGGCATGGTCACGTGCACGCCACGCACAGGTTGCGGGAGCTCACTTGCCCGCGGATTGGTTGGCTCGCTCGCTGTTGCAGCTAGCTCGCTCGACTCAACAGATTGCGAGACGGCTTCAGCTGATTCTTCCGCAGCGGATGGGTCACTGTCAGCGGTCACGGCTCTGAAGCCAAATGTCATTGCAACTGCGGCGATGACCACCACAAGAACCGCGCCAACACGACGCCTGCGGGTTTGACGACGTTGCCGCTGCCGGCGCTCGCGAAACCCGGCGCGCGGGTCGATCCGGCCGGGAAACTCGCGGGCCGGTCTATGGAAGATGT
>JAUXJK010000346.1 GCA_030624785.1 Actinomycetes bacterium | reverse complement strand
CACCAGAAGCTCCATGAGCTGATCGTTCGGCGCGAGTGCAGGCGACTGCACGATAAAAGCGTCGCAACCGCGGATCGAGTCGAGATATCGGCAGTAGGTCTCTCCGTTCGCGAACGTCTTCAGGTCGACATTGCCGAGCTCGATATCCAACTCCGTAGCGATTCGCTGGGCTAGCTCGGGATGAGAACGACCCGCAAAGAGCATGAGCCGAGGCTGCGGCGTTCGCTCGAGCCAGCGGCCCGAATCAACCGCGGGTTGGGGAGTGTCGAGTGAGTCGAGACCCGGAAGGGCTGTCAGTTCAGTCACGCTGCCGCCTGTCGCCATATCGCTCCTTATTGACTTGCCGCGCCCTGGCTATCGCCAACGCGCCACTGGGAACGTCTTCGGTGATCGTAGATCCCGCCGCTGTCCACGCATCATCGCCAATCGACACCGGGGGCACGAACACATTCTGACTCCCAGTATGGACGTTGCGCCCGATCGTCGTGCGCTGCTTGTCCGAGTATCGCTCCGCTCGATAGTTTGCGGTGATCGCTCCTGCCCCGATATTCGTATTCTCACCGATCTCGGCATCGCCGATATAGGAGAGGTGTGGCACCTTGGCTCCGGCTTGCAGTTGAGCGTTCTTGATCTCAACGAATGTGCCTGCCTTGGCCCCCACGTCGAGATCGGCGCCCGGGCGGAGGTAGGCGAACGGCCCGACTATCGCGTCTGGTCCGACACGCGCGTCAACGGCCACCACGTGGGGCCCGATCTCGGCTCCAGTCTCAATTCGACAGCTCCCTCGGAGAACGGTGAATGGATGCACGGTCACATCGGGTTCTATCTCGACGTCAGACTCGATCCACGTCGTGTGGGGATCCACAATCGTCACGCCGCCGAGCATGTGCGCTTCGAGAATTCGATCGCGGAGCCCTCTGGTCACTTCGGCCAACTCGACGCGAGTATTCACTCCCGTGAGCGAGAACCAGTCTGGCGTGTGAGACACGACGACCTTCTCGCCTTCGCCGACGAGAATTCCCATCACATCGGTCAGGTATTGCTCGCCCTGTGCGTTGTCGTCGCCGACGGAGGCCAGTGATGTCCAGAGCGCCTGGGCGCGAAATACGTAGATCGAGGAGTTGACCT
Organism: Actinomycetes bacterium; assembly: GCA_030624785.1. Classification (GTDB taxonomy): domain Bacteria; phylum Actinomycetota; class Thermoleophilia; order Gaiellales; family Gaiellaceae; genus JAUVPB01. The sequence continues at coordinate 1,819 of JAUXJK010000346.1, read as the reverse complement.
CACCGAGAGCAAGCTGCTCGGCGTCTGCATCAGCCGCTTCGACGATCTGCGCAAGCTCACCGCTCGCAGCTCGGACAATACGACCGTACGAGCCCACGTCAGGCGGCGTGAAGGAAAGCACCGACGCTGCTGCGTCACTTTCTCGGTGGGCCTGAATCAGGGGCGCGAGCAGCGACGCGGTCAGCAACGGCGTATCGCCTGGAATGACGACTATGTCGTCGCAGCCAGCCGGCACCTCGGGTTGCGCGATGCGCACCGCGTCACCGGTACCACGGGGCTCCGGTTGCGCGACCACGGTCACCTCAGCGGCCGCACCGGATTGAAGCTCCGAGTGCATGAGTGGCGACGACACGAGCACGGTGGCTTCCGGCTCGAGTTGCTCAGCAGCGTCAAGCACCCAGTCGATCAGGCGACGCCCGAGAATCGGGTGCAGATGCTTTGGCACCGCAGAGCGCATGCGGGTTCCCAGCCCGCCGGCCATCACGATCACTGCGAGTGTACGTGCCATCAGTGCATTCCTACGACTGGGGCGGGAGGATTCGAACCTCCGATCACGGGACCAAAACCCGCTGCCTTGCCACTTGGCTACGCCCCATCTACTTGACTGCCTGAGCGTAGCGCTTGCGAGCGAATAGCCGGCTCGGGGCGCGCCATGAATGGCAGACCGTAGATCTGGCACGGCTCGCACGCGTACGTGTACGCAGACGGATTTGCCACGCGGGCGAGTATAGAGAAGGCACCCCCCGTGGCACCGACGCCTCGGATCCCGCTATTCCCCTCCGAAGCGGCATCGCTACCAAACGGGGACCGTGAGCCAGGCGGCTCGCGCGCCCTCGAGGCCCTTGAGCGCCTGGCTTGCTTGCGGCTGTTGCAGGAAAAGACCGTAGACGGCAGGCCCAGCGCCGCTGACATCGGCGCGGAACGCTCCGCTCGCACGCAGCTCCTCCGCCAACTGAAGGCTGCCCGCGTGAGGGCCAAGGTCGTTGCCGGGCAGAGAGCTAAGGTCTCGCGCGCTCAGGCAGCGTGGCAGGCGGTCGAGAAGATCAGCTCGTCGCTCGGCGTATCCGTCATGACCACCGGCTTGATCGAAACGGTCGTAGATCTCACCTGTCGAGGGCTTCTCTACGCCGGCCGGCAGGGCGACGAGCACCCAGTAGTCCTGGGGCAGCTCGACAGGCGTGCTCAGCTCACCCGCACCTGCAAGAAGTTGCGGGCCCGACTGGACGAAAAACGGCACGTCCGCACCAAGCGAGAAGCCAAGACTTGACAACTCGTCAACGCTCAACGGATCGCCCAGTAGCTCATTCACGAGCTTCAATACGCTGCCAGCGTCAGCGCTACCTCCGCCGAGGCCAGCTGCTACCGGGATCTGCTTCTCAATGGTCACGCGAAAGCCGCCAGTCGCCGACGTCGCTTCGATGAGTACCACAAGGGCGGCGCGCACCAACGTGTCGTCGTCCAATCCTTCGACGACGATGTGCTCAGCTCTTTCGATCGCGATGCGATCGACGATGTCGACTCTCTGAAAGATGCTCGTGAGCTCATGCAGTCCGTCCGCGCGTGCGCCTCCGACAGTCAGCGAGAGATTGATCTTGGCTGCCGCTGCGGCGCGTATCATGGCGCGTTTGAATCGAGGGCAGCCCTGAGTGCCATGAACTCCTCCGGCGCGAGCTCCTCTGCTCTCACGTTGGCTTGACGCCCAAGCGCCTGCAGACCCGCAACCGCATCGTGCTTTGTGATGTCTGTCGCCAGGGCCAGCGAGTTTACGAGCGTCTTCCGCCGGTGGCTAAACGCTCCGCCTACAAGCCTACGAAGAGAT
>JAUXJK010000198.1 GCA_030624785.1 Actinomycetes bacterium | reverse complement strand
CGACATATCGACCAGCGCCTCGCCCTGTCCAAGCACCGCATCTCCATAGGAGTCGGTTGCGGGATGTGCGTCCACCAGAAGAGATTCCAGAGCTCCGGCCGACCCTCTTGTGACCCGTACGGTCACCCCTGCCCGGGGTTCAAGCGGTCCGTCAAAGCGCTCGAAAGCCGCGATGGGTCGGCGATATTCGACGAAAAGCGTCGAGCCTCCGCGGGGAACTCTGATCACCTGGGTGCCGTTGCTCGATCTCCCGAGTGGCTCGAGCTCATACGTGCCGCTCGCCGTGACGTCGACGATGTTCTCCGGTCGCAGCCAGCCGAGCTGCGTCTTGTGAATTGCGTTGACGTGGAGCGTCCCGCCCGAGCCCATCAGCGTGAACGGGTCGCCGTACTCGCTCTCCTTCGTGCAGTCCGCGGACAGTGCGACCCGGCCCTTCGCCCCGGTACACGTAAGAGAGCTCGCATGTCCGAGCCCGATGTTGTGGCCGATCTCATGGGCGGCCGCGCGGGTGCTCGGCTCGCCGTTGAGCCAGGCGGTGGGGCCACCAACGTATGCGAGACCCGTCCATTCACACGCCTGCGTCTGTGGAAACACGACAAGCAGAGTCTTAAACGCGTTGATGGCTCTCTCACCGACGGCGGCTCTCGCGCTATCGGCCCAACCGAGGAAATCGCATATCTGCCCGCCTCTCGGGACGCTCGTCCATCCAAACACCGTGCCGCTCAGCTGAATCAGGCCGAACGACTGTTCCCGATAGAGATCTGCGACGGAACCGGTCGCACCGAAGAGCGTCGTCTCAACATCACTCGCCGAGAACAGCGGCGCGGGTTCCCCGTCGAATGCAACGAGTACCACGGCTAGATGCAGCGACTGGGCTGGCCCGCTGCCGGCCAGAGCGCGCTGGGCGCTGTGTTGGAGAGGATCAGGCTCGAGGTCGAACGATGCGTAACCACCCGCCGAGAGCTCGGCGATTCCGGTGCGACCCGCCGGTGGGGCAACAGCCGTGGCGGCGCCCGTGGCTTCGGTTGCTGCGATCGCCGGCATGAGCCCGCTGCCAAGGAGCACGAGCGCACACGCGAGAAACCGCCGCAGCGGTAGTCGTGTTGCACGAGTATGGCGCGTCACTTCGCCGTGTTCGTCTGGGCGGGCCCGGCTTCCTGCTCGGTGTCCAGTAACCCACTCGCGCGCTGGCGAGGAGCGAGTCTGATTGAATGGGCGCCGTGGAAGCGCGAGTTGAAGAGCTGCCCGACTACAAAGTCAGGCTCGAGATCGATGTCGATAGCGAGGCGATCGACCATGCTCTCGAGCACGCGGCGAGCGATCTTGCCAAGTCGATGTCCTTCCCTGGCTTCCGCCGCGGCAAGAGCGTCCCGCTACCTGTCGTAGCGGCACGCGTCGGCCAGGACACGCTCGCCGCCGAGGCAATCAGATCGCACGCGGGAAGCTGGTTCTGGGCCGCAGCGAGTGAACACGAAGTTCGCCCCGTGTCCGAGCCTGAGCTCGAATGGGATGAGAGTCCGCAACTCGGGAGCCCGTTTACATTTCGCGCGACGGTCGAGGTTCTTCCTCCACCCACCCTTGGCGACTGGACGGAACTCGAGGTCGGTAGACCAGAGCCCGAATTGCCGCGCGAGCTCGTCGATGCGGAGGTCGAGCGCGTGCGCTCAAGCGTCGCCACTCTCTCTCGCGTGGAAAGCCGGCCAGCGGAGGCGGGCGACACCGTTGTCGTCGACCTAACCGGTGATGAGACCACGCGCGACTACGCAATCGAAGTAGGCCACGGACGCCTGCGTGACGAGATCGAGGCCGCGATCATCGGTGCCGCCGTCGACGAGACCCGCGCTGTCAAGGTCGACATGGGCAACTCGGCCACCGCTCAGGTGAACGTAACTGTGACGGAGATCAATGAGAAGGTTCTTCCTCCGCTCGATGACGATCTTGCTGCGCAAGCCACCGAGTTCGAGACACTTGCAGAACTCGAAGCCGACATCGAAGAGGTGCTCAACGAGCAGCTCGAGGGCGAGGTCGACGCTCATTTCCGCGAGCAGACGTTGGATGCCCTCGCGACCGCAACGACATTCGACAAGCTCGGCCCCAGCGTGCAAGCACGAGCGCGATCGATGTGGAACAGCCTTGCCAGCTCGCTCGAACAACGAGGACTTCAGGTCGAGAACTACCTGGCTGCGACGGGGCAGACCGTCGAACAGATCGATGCTCAGCTCCGCACGGAGGCCGAGCGCGCGGTCAAGCGTGAGCTCACGCTCGAGGCTGTCGCTGACAAACTCGAGATCGAGGTCACCGACGAAGAGATCGAAGAATTGATCGCCCGTGAAGCCGGCGATGCAGGTGACGATCCCAGTGCCGCGATCGAGCTAATGCGGGAGCGGGGGGGTTTCGACAAGCTCCGTGGCGACCTAAGATTCAAGAAAGCACTCGACGAGGTTGTGGCATCGGTAACGCCGATCTCCGTTGAGTTGGCCGAGGCTCGCGAGGAGTTGTGGACTCCCGAGAAGGAGAACACACCGTCGAGCCGGAAGTTATGGACGCCCGGAAGCGAGGTCGATGAATGAGTCCGCTAATTCCAATGGTGATAGAACAGACGTCGAGAGGCGAGCGAGCCTTCGATATCTATTCGCGCTTGCTCAATGAGCGCATCATCTTTCTTGGAACACCGATCGATGATCAGGTTGCGAACGTAATCGTCGCGCAACTTCTCCATCTCGAGTCGGAGGAGCCGGACAAAGACATCTCTCTCTACATCAACACGCCTGGAGGCTCGGTCTATGCGGGTCTGGCGATCTACGACACGATGAAGTTCATCAAGCCCGACGTTCAGACGATCTGCGTCGGAATCGCAATGTCGATGGGAGCGCTCTTGCTTGCCGGCGGAACGAACGGAAAGCGAATGGCGCTTCCAAACGCCAAGATCCTGATCCATCAGGTTCAGAGCGGCTTCCAGGGCCAGGCGACCGACATCGAAATTCACGCGAAGGAAGTCATCGCGTTGAAGCGTCGGCTAGAGGAAATCATCGCCGAGCACTCGAATCACGATCTTGAAAGAGTGTCTCAGGACATGGAGCGCGACTACTTCATGACCTCGAAAGAGGCGCAGGACTATGGGATTATTGACACGGTGATCGAGCACCGCTAGCGCGCTGCAAACGCGTTCGCCCTGGCAATTAGCCGCAAACCGAGGTATCAAGAGAGACAGTGGCCCGAGTGACGGATGGAAATGAACAGCTGCTCTGCAGCTTCTGCGGGAAGAGCCAGCGACAGGTAAAAAAGCTGATCGCTGGCCCCGGCGTGTACATCTGCGACGAGTGCATCGACCTCTGCAACGAGATCATCGATGAGGAGCTCACCGAGCCGACCGAGCTCGATCTCGACAATCTTCCGCGACCGCAGGAGATCTACGAGACGCTGAACGACTACGTGGTCGGTCAGGAGCACGCGAAGCGGACGCTTTCGGTAGCTGTCTACAACCACTACAAGCGCGTGCGCATGGCGGGTGACGGCTCAGATGTCGAGCTTCAGAAGTCCAATATCCTGCTGCTCGGTCCGACAGGTTGCGGGAAAACGCTGCTTGCGCAGACGCTTGCTCGCATTCTCAACGTGCCGTTTGCGATCGCCGATGCAACAGCCCTGACCGAAGCAGGCTACGTCGGCGAAGACGTAGAGAACATCCTGCTCAAGCTGATCCAGGCCGCCGACTTCGACGTGAAGAAGGCTGAGACCGGAATCATCTACATCGATGAGGTCGACAAGGTTGCGCGCAAGGCCGACAACCCGTCGATCACACGCGATGTCTCGGGAGAGGGCGTTCAGCAGGCCCTCCTGAAGATCCTTGAGGGGACGGTCGCATCAGTGCCGCCTCAGGGTGGTCGTAAGCATCCGCACCAGGAGTTTCTGTCGATCGATACGACCAACATCCTGTTCATCTGCGGAGGCTCCTTTGCAGGGCTCGAAGATCTGATTTCCCGCCGGATCGGCAAGAACCAGCTTGGCTTCAACGTTACGGTCGACTCGAAGGACGATCTAACTCCGGACGAGCTTCTCGGTAAAGTCATGCCCGAAGACCTCTTGTCATACGGGCTGATTCCCGAATTCATTGGACGACTTCCCGTGATCTCAGGCATCGACCAGCTCACACGCGAAGACCTTGTGCAGATACTTGGCGAGCCAAAGAACGCTCTCGTCAGGCAGTTCCAGCAGTTCTTTAATTTCGACAACGTCGAGCTCGTATTTACCGACGACGCGCTGTGGGCGATCTCGGACAAGGCCCTCGAACGAGAGACCGGTGCCCGCGGCCTTCGCTCGATCATCGAACTCGCGCTTCTCGATGTGATGTTCGAGCTGCCGTCGCGTACTGATGTCACGAAATGCGTGGTGACCAAGGAAACGATCACGCAGAACCTCCAGCCGACGCTCGTCACTTCGGCGAGCGGCCAAGAGCTGTCCGGCGAGCTCGAAGAAGCCTCCTCAGCGTAAGGCTGACGTCTCGCCGTGGACGACCCTTTCGGGCGCCGCAAGACCTCGATGACTGGCGAGATCCACCGTTCGCGCGGTCCGGTCACAGAACGCGCTCACTCGTGCGAGGGATATGAGCCTGGGCTCCTGGCTTGCATTGTGGGGGTAGAGGAAAAACGTGATCCGAACGATTCTTCGACCCATGCGGTCGTTGGCTGCTGCGCGACCTCAGCCCGCGACACCGATGACAGACCGTCAGCGAACGCTGCTGATGCCTCTGCTCGTTCCCGTCCTGCTACTGGGCATAGTCGCCATCGTCGCTGCAGTTCTCGACCTGGCGGGGAGCCTGAGCCCAGCCGAGGTTGGGGCGCTCGTTGTGCTGGTGGCAGCAGCGACGCTCGCCGAAACCTTCCCGGTCCCGATCGGGCGCTCGTCAATGGGGAGCGTGT
>JAUXJK010000195.1 GCA_030624785.1 Actinomycetes bacterium | reverse complement strand
GATCTACTCGGCTCGTGCGACGACGCGTCTCAAGATCGCACCGTGATCGCGATCGGCTTTGCGTGCATGAGCGCTGTGTCTGCCGGGTTCTTCTCGGTGCTACGGCGGCCGGGGCGTCGCGTCCAGCGATCGTCGTCGCTGTCGCTCTTCCTATCTCCGCCTTGCTGGCGGTCGTGTTCATCGGTGAGTCCCTCGGGCCCGCTCTCGCACTCGGCACTGTCCTGATCGTGGCCGGCGGAGCCACGATCGCCTGGGATGGTGGTCGGCCCGCCGACCTCAAACGCATCGGCACCACCCTTGCCCTCGTATCAGCCGAGGGGCTCTCGAAGCCGCAAGCCGCGTTCGACTGACGTTTCGGCATTTCCTCGTTGTCGGCTGCGTGCTCGGAATCGCGCAACTCGCCATCTTCGAGGCGCTAGCGCGAGGCCGGTGACAGTCGTCGTACCGCTTGTCGGAACGCACGCTCTATGGGCAGTGGTGTTCTCGATCGTTCTCCTGCGACAGTTCGAAGCGATTGGCCGACGTGTCGGTCTCGCGGCTCTTCTCGCAGTCTCAGGAGGCATCGCGATCGGCGTTTCGAACCGAGGCTGACGAGGATTCAGCGGTCTACATCCCGACAGCGTTGATCGAGATCACGCACGTCGCGTCCGTCGAGCCGCCGAAGCGACTCCGCGGCTAGCGTCCTACACAGACGCTCCCGCTGAGACTCCTGCGACGCTGACCGCCACCAATCGGGCTATGAGCTCCTCGGAATCCGAAACGAACGGTGCGAGCTCGTCCGACATCAGGGCTCCAACCATCCCGAAGACACACCATCTCACCCTCCACGAGAGAAGGTCGAGCGGTACATGCGGGAGCGAGCAGGTCAAGTGAGGGAGAAACCGCTCGGCGACAGGACGGAAGTGATCCTCGACGCGCTCCTTGACGAAATCCGCCGGGCGGATGTAGATCGCCCCAATCAACCGGGCGCTACCACGGGAGCGCCCGTCGAGTACACATGCCGCCTCGACGTCAGGTCGAACGAGCGCCTCTATCAGCACGTCCAGATCGAGCGGGGAATCTGAGACAGTCTCAGCCTCGTCGAGGAGCTTGAGCCGCCGGGCGTTCAGCGGCGCGAGTATGCGATCGAGGACGGCTCGAACCAGTGCCTCGCGTGTACGGAAGTGGTAGTGGACCGAACCCGCATCCGCGTCGGCCGCGCGCATGATCGCGCGAAGTGACGCATCTTCGATTCCCGAATCAGCGAACTCGGCCTCAGCCGCATTCAGAAGCGCGTTTGCAGTCAAGAGACCCCGGGTGCTTTCGCCTACGCGATTGTCTTAGCTCTCGAGGAGTTCTTTGAGCGCCAGAAGATCCTTGCTGTTGGCCCGACGCATTGCCCGTTTCACGAATGGAGCCGCGACCCTCGAGAAGCCGCTTGGGTTCCCTCGATTGCGCAACATCATCCGCGTATGTCCGTCCGGCGTCGATTCCCAGCGATAGCTCGTCTCCATCGGGAATGGCCCCTGGGCCGTACGCATAACCATGCGCTCTGAGGGGACGAACTCCACGACCTCGTACGTGTAACGAAGCTCCCGTCGTAGAAAGTGGGCAACAAACGCCACCCGGGTGTCGACGGCCACGGGCGGTTCCGTCTTCCACTCGACGGAAGAGATGTTCGCGTACCACTGCGGAGCGTTCGTTGGGTTGCCCGCGAACTCAGCGACGATCTCTCTGGGGCGACGAATGATCGTCTGCGTCAAGACATCGACACTCATGAGCTCCTTCTCGCTGGGCCATCAACATGGGCGCGCGCAATGACCACACACCTAAGAGTATTCAGTCACCTGACTGAATACAAGTGGAATCTTGAGGCGACGCCATCAGCCCTGACTGCGTCGCCATGGTGAGAATGGCATGCCGCGAGCCGCGAGCAGCGCTGCGGCTTCGGCTTCTAGACCCTCTGCTCGATCCACATCACCGGACGCTCGCGCCGCATCCGCGGCGACCTGCGAAGCGGTGGCGGCATTCCGCCCATCACCGACGCTCAACGAAAGGGCAGCCGATTCGCGCGCGAATTCGATCGCCCCGGCATAGTCGCCCTTCTTGAGCGCCACCTGAGCGAGTGCTGTCAGCACCCATCCAATCGCACGAGCATCCCCCACCTCGCGGAAACCCGCCAACGACGCCTCGGCCGCGCTCTGTGCGCCCTCGAGATCGCCTTTCGCCAGGAGAGCCAGAACGTCGTGGTTGTCAGCCCACGCAATCATCCAGCGTCCGTCCGCGAGCTCCCGTGAGATCGCTCGGACCTCCTCGTCGATGCGCACAGCGCTGTCCGGGTCGCCACCGATTCTGGCCTGCATCGCCTCGCCGGCCATCGCGACCGCTAGCGCATAGTCGTCCTCCTGTTCCAACGCGATCCGTCGCGCCTCGGCGGTCAGCCCACGCGCGCTCTCGAGGTCACCGAGCTCCGCAACGAAGAACGACGCCCACGTCGTCATGAAACCGAGTTCAGGCACCAGCCTCCCGTCGGTCGCATCCATGAAGCGACCGAGCCAGGTGTTCGCCTCGGCGAGGCTCCCTCGCCAGTCCCAAAAGCGGCCCGACCTCGCCGCAATTCGGACGCCCGGCGCGAGCTCTCCGGCGGCGAGGCTCCAGTCCATCGCCCCGCGTAGATTGTCTTCCTCAGCGATGAAAGCGGCGAACGCCGCCGCCTGGTTCGCTCCCACGATCTCTCGATCGAGCCGTAGAGACTGCTCGGCGTAATGCTCGGCGTGTCGGGCTCGAGTCTCTGCTTCTTGGCCCGCCTCGACGAGCTCGTGTAAGCCGAACTGACGGAGGGTCTCAAGCAGCCGATAGCGAGACGTGCCCGATATCGAGAGGTCACGCGTCGCCAGCGATCGGCTCACGAGGCGCGAGATCAGAGCGAGTGCCTCATCCTCGCTGGAATCGGTAACTGCAGCTGCAGCTGCGACATCGAACCCACCCGCGAACACGCCGAGGCGTACGAAGAAGGCCTGCTCGGCTGGATCAAGCAGCCCGTAGCTCCACGCGACTGCGTCTTGCAGCGTGCGCTGGCGTTGTGGAGCATCCCTGGGCCCCGCATCAAGAATCTGGAATCGATCGCCGAGACGCTGTGCAATCTCGACTGGCATGAGAAGGTCGGTGCGGGCGGCAGCGAGCTCTATCGCCAACGGGATGCCATCGAGAGCACGCACGATATTTGCCACGGCGTTGAGCGACGCCGGCGAGCGATCGATCTCGGGGTCTATCGCCGCAGCTCGTTCCATGAAGAGCTCAACCGCAAGCGACGCGTCTAGGTCATCGAAAGGTGAGGATCCGTCGTCGGGCAGCGCCAACGGCCGGACCTGCACCCGTTGCTCGCCCCGCACGTTGAGTGCCTCCTGACTCGTCGCGAGAATCACGAGCTGCGGGCAGGCGTCGATCAAACGCTCGACGAGCTCGGCGACCGTCTCGATGAGGTGCTCGCAGTTGTCGAGAATGAGCAGCATCCGTTTGGCCGACAGAAACGAGACGAGCGTGTCGAGAACCTGGCGTTCAGCCGCTTCAGGCATACGGACGACGGCGCCGACTGCTGAGTTAACGAGCGCTGGATCGGCGAGCGTGTCGAGACGGACGAGCCAGACGCCGTCGGCATATTCGTCGAGGGCATCTCCCGCGACCGAGAGCGCGAGCCGCGTCTTGCCAGACCCACCGGGTCCAAGCAGCGTGACAAGGCGCTCCCGATGGAGAAATGCCGAGACGCGCTCTATATCGTCCTCCCTGCCGATCAGCCTGGTGTTGAGTGCAGGCAGGTTGCCTTGCGGCCGCGATGCATTCGGCTGAGCGAGCGCCGGATCCTGCAACAAGATCTGACTCTCAAGCGCCCGCAACTCGGGAGAAGGCGAGATCCCGAGCTCCTCGCTCAGCACGACAGCCGTGTCGCGATAGACCTGAAGTGCCTCGGCTTGGCGACCAGCCTGGTACATCGCACGCATCAGGCGAGCGCGCACACCTTCACGGTATGGATGTTCCGCGACGAGACCCTCGAGGTCGGAGATCACAGCATCCGGCCCTTGCAGCTCCAACTGGGCATCTAGAAGCAACTCTCGCGCGCCGACCCTCAACTCGTCAAGCCGCTCACGTTCGGCTGTGGCGAACTCGTTGTAAGCAAAGTCCTCGTAGGCTTGCCCCCGCCACAGTTCAAGAACCGTGCCAAGCACATCGGCGGCGGCGTCTGGGCGCGCCGACTCGAGCATCGTCCGAGCCTGCGCGAGACCCGCTTCGAACTCGTCCGCGTCCGTCGCGTGGTCCGCCAACGCCAATCGATACCCCGTGCCGTCTGACATCAGCACGCGAGGCGAGTCACCGCGGCTTCTCCCTGGCTCGAGAAGCTTGCGCAGCTGGGCAACGCCATGCTGCAGCGTGTTGCGCGGATCCGTCGGTACCTCGTCGGCCCAGACGTCCTGAATGAGCCTGTCCGCAGACACCGTTTCGCCATTGGCGATCAGCAATCGGGCGAGGACCGCGCGCTGTCTTCCACTCCGAAGGGCTACGAGATCACCGTCGCGCTCAATCTGAAGCGGTCCGAGCACAGCGAACTTCACGATGCTCGACTGTAGCTGGCGACGACAGGGTCATCGCCACTGGCTCAGTGACACCACAGTCGCGTCACAGTGACGGAGTGCAACCTGGGATCGAGGCCGCAAGGCTCGCAATCTTGTAGAGCGAGATCGGGAGATCGCAGGTGATTCCGACAAATCGGGAAGACTCCGCCCGCCCGCAGCCGGGCGCAGGCCACGGCCACGTAGGAGTCGAATTGAGCGCAGCGTGGAGATCTCGGCCGACCGTTCAACCGTCTGGTCGACGATCTCGGATCTCGAATCAGTTTCCGCGTGGAACCCGAACGTGAAGGCTGCGACGTGCGGAGCCGTCGCGAGCGGCATG
>JAUXJK010000311.1 GCA_030624785.1 Actinomycetes bacterium | reverse complement strand
TCTCCGAAGAAGCTCGAGGACTCGCTTTGGGATCGCGTGCTCACCTAGCGCGTCGCCCCGTGCTTGGCATGGCGACGAGCCGTCACCCGTGCTGCTTCGCGGCCAGACCGATGAGTGCCCACTTCGTCACCTGTTGTCCCCTCCAGCCGCCCGAGACGGTCGACTCTCCGTTCGAATCTAGCACCGCGGGCGGCGCGGACTCACCGTTCTAGGCGTATGCCTCATGGCTGCGCACGCGTAGCCCGGGCGTCGCCGTCGCCGATCTACCTCAGGCGTCGCGAATCTCGTCGATCGTGTAGAGCGGCCTGAGCTCGACACCGGCACCTTCGAATGCCGCGGCCCCTCCTTGTTGGCGATCGACGACACACACAGCGTGCTTGCAGACGAGGCCTGCCTTGCGGAGCGCGCCGATTGCTTCGAGCGCGGCACCGCCGGTGGTCACCACGTCCTCGAGCAGACAGACCGCTTCGCCAGCCGTGAAACTACCTTCGATCTGCTGTGCTGTGCCGTAGTCCTTCGCTGCGCTACGGACGATCACAAACGGGAGCTCACCCGCAAGGGACGCCGCCGTCACGAGCGGGACAGCACCGAGCTCGGGCCCCGCCAGACGCACCGCTTCTGGCGCTACTTCGGTTGCAGCCGCCGCTAGCGCTCGGCCCAGCGGTTCCAGCACATCGGGCCTGGTCGCGAACCGATACTTATCGAGGTAGAAAGATGAGCGCTTACCAGATCGGAGGACGAAGTCGCCCTCGAGGTAAGCGACGTCACGAAGACGTCGTGCGAGCTCGGAGCGCTTCAAACCTCGTTCTTCTTGGCCGCGCCGGCGACATCGCTCGCCAGCGAGAAAAGGCTGGCCGTATCTGCGGCATCGGGTGCGAACGAGATCATCGAACCGTCGGCGTAGTACAGATCTAGTCGCTCACGATCACCTCGTCGCTTGCGCCAGAAGAACAGGGCCGAACCAATCGCTACGAGGCCGAAAAGCAACGCGCGAGCACTCATGTGTCGCTCCCTGCATCGGGCTTGTCGGCGACGTCCCACTCGATGGGCTTAGGCACCAGGTCGTCGTGATCGCCGGCAAGGCGACGAAGAGTGCTCTTGAGGTCATAAAACACCAGGCCAGCCGTCGGATGCGCGACGGTGACGCAGCCGATCGCGTGTTGCTCATCCTGAGCGATGAAGACGCACGACCCCGAGAGTGAGACCTGAAGTTGGACAAGTGCCTGATCAGTCGGGCCCGACACGTCATTCGCCGAGCTCGCCAGGCTGTGGATTGCTGCCCCTAGCGTGGCGGCCGACTCGTCGTCGGTACCGGCGACGACCTCACCAGCTCGCGTTACGATCGCGGCAGCTTCGACCTGTCCCGACACTTCAAGAAGATCCGCCAACAGCGACTTCGCGTCCATAGAGGCAACCTAGCAGGCACTCATGTGCCGCTGCCGAGAGACGACCTCTCGCACGACGTGCCTCGGGCCCTGAGCACGATGCGACGTCTCACTCGACGAGCAGATTCAATACCGATGTCGCCGCTCGCGCCCGGTGGCTGTTGGCGACCTTCCATTCCGGTCCAAGCTGGGCGACTGATCTGTCTTCACCTTCCGGGATGAACACGGGGTCGTAGCCGAAACCACTCTCACCGGCCCTCGCGGCCGAGATGCGCCCGTGCATGATCCCGATCGCGTGGAGCTCCTGACCGGTGAACGAGATGAGCCCAACTTCGCACCGAAAGTGGGCGCGGCGATCCCGCTCCTCAGCAAGCGATTCAAGCAGGAGAGCGACATTGTCGGCGTCACTTGCGTGCGGTCCCGCGTAGCGCGCCGAACGTACGCCCGGCGCTCCCTCGAGAGCCCTCACCAGAAGCCCCGAGTCCTCGCCGAGCACCCAGGTGCGCGTGGCTTGGAGCGTGGCGCCGTGTCGCGCTTTAGCAAGCGCGTTCTCAAGAAATGTGTGGCCGGACTCCGGTGGCGCTCCACCCATGTCGAGCCCAATAACGCTCCAACCCGGGAGTAGTTCTTGCCACTCCAGAAGCTTGTGAGCGTTACCCGATGCGAGCGCGATCTCGCGCGAGCAGACAGGATCGCTCATACATCGAACCCTGCCTCTGAAAGCGCGCGACGCTGTGCAACGATTATCTCGTCAATCCCGGCCTTTGCAAGATCGAGGAGCTCATCGAGCTGGGCGCGTTCAAACGGCTCGCCTTCGGCCGTCGATTGAACCTCAATCATGCGACCATCGCCCGTCATCACGACATTCATGTCGACCTGAGCGCCCGAATCCTCGGTGTACTCGAGATCGAGGAGCGCTTCGCCTTCGACCAGGCCGACGGAAACGGCCGCCACGCCCGTAGCGGGCGGCGGCAGACCGCGCTTGATCGCTGCCTGCGCGAGGGCAACCCACGCGCCTGAGATAGCAGCGGTTCGAGTGCCTCCGTCCGCCTGGATCACGTCGCAGTCAAGCCAGATCGTGCGCTCGCCGAGCGTCGCGAGGTCGTAAGCGGCGCGCAGAGAACGTCCGATCAGTCTCTGGATCTCGACGGTGCGTCCGCGTTGCGATCCTGAGCTCGCTTCCCGCCGCGTTCGACGTCCCGTTGAGGCAGGCAACATCCCGTACTCGGCGGTTAGCCAACCGCTGCCACGGCCGGTAAGCCACGGAGGAACCCCATCGTCAATGGATGCGGTGCAAAGAACGCGGGTCTTACCAAACGAGATCAGGGCCGACCCGTCGGCCTGTTCGATGTACCCGAGCTCGATGCCCAACGGTCGAAGCTCTGACGTGCCTCGCCCTTTACGCATCGGTGCTCACCGGCGCCTTGCACTCCGCCGGTTCGCGCTGCTCAGAAGATGCGGGTTCAGACAGGCGCACGGCGACGGCATACTAGAGACCCGGCAACCCGGCCGCCGTCTAACGTGTTGGTGTGCTCGAACTTCACGATCCAAGAAACGCATTTGCATCGCTCGAGACGTACCTGCGCGCTCATGGGTTCTTCGAGGCGCATGGCGATGACTCTCTGGAGGCCGATGTCTACCTAGGCTACGGCCTCTCGGCAAACCTTTGGCGGGCCACTCGTCAGGGGCCCGAAGAGCCCTGCCCGCTTCCGTTGCTAGCGTGTTCGGTCAGGTCGAGAGCCGAAGCCTCCCAGAGGGAAAGCTCCTTCGGCATTGGATCCTGGACGACGAGTTGGCGAAGCGACGACTACATCAATGCGATCCAACGCGCGAAGACTGCAATTGCGGCTGGCGACGTGTATCAGGTCAACCTCGTCCAGCATCTCAGCGCGCC
>JAUXJK010000339.1 GCA_030624785.1 Actinomycetes bacterium | reverse complement strand
TGCGGGACCGAATGGCCTGAGGATTTCAGAGTCTGTCCCAGTGACGGGACGGGGCTTTCGACGTCCGGCGCCAGTGACGATCTGACCGATACCGTCATCGCCGATCGTTACCACGTCGAGCGAAAGATCGGCGCCGGCGGCATGGGAACCGTCTACCGGGCCCGGCACCTGCGGACGGAACAGCCCATCGCGGTCAAAGTCATCTCGCATCGCCTGGCGCAGGACGCAAACGCGATCGCGCGGTTCAGTCGCGAGGCTCGAACCGCTGCGACGATACGGCACCCGAACGTCTGCGTCGTGCACGACTTTGGAGAAACAGCGCAGGGGCAGGTCTACCTCGTCACGGAGTTCATCGAAGGTGAACCGCTCGGTCAAACGCTCGAGCGCGAGGGTACGTTGGCAGCCCCGCGCATCGAATCGATCGTCCGGCAATGTTGTGACGCTCTCCAGGCCGCACACGATCTCGGCATCGTGCATCGCGACATCAAGCCTGACAACATCATGGTCATGCCCGGCCGAGACGGCGATGTCGTCAAGATTGTCGACTTTGGACTCGCCAAGGCGGTGGCCGCCCCGGTAGGCCAGAACGTGACCGAAGCAGGCGTCGTGGTCGGAACAATCGACTACATGAGCCCCGAACAGGCGGCGGGTGATCCGGTGGACGGGCGAAGCGACCTCTACTCGCTGGCCCTCGTGCTCTTCCGCGCGATCACCGGAACGCTGCCCTTCCCCTACAAGCCGGGGGCCGCGGCGATGCTCGTGCGTATGTCGAAGGATCCGGCAACACTTGTGGAGGCCAACCCGGACATCGACGTGGCGCCCGAGCTGCAGGCGGTCATGGATCGAGCGCTCGCTCGCAAGCCGGGCGACCGCTACGCAACGGTGCTCGAGTTTGCCGAGGCCGTTCGGAACGCCCTCGGGGTGCACACCGGAACCGTGACGTCGGCGGTATCCGTTCCGGCGACCGAAACGGGCACGCCGTCGGGCTCCACGTCGCTGGAGCGACTCCTAGCCGACGGACGTGAAGCGATCGCGCACCAGGCATGGCACGAGGCCCGGGCCCTACTCGGGCGAGCGGACGAGATCGCGGCGCTGTCTCTGCCCGACCTCGAGGCGCTTGCCGAAGCCGCATGGTGGACCGGCGACTTCGACGAAGCTGCGGATCTGCGCGGACGCCTGTTTGCCGCCCTGCGCGACCAGGGAGACAAGGAGACCGCGGCACGAATAGCCATTCAGAACGCCGAGACGTTCCACTACAAACTCGCGCACAAGGTCGCGGACACGTGGTTGCGGCGCGCGGAGAAAATGCTCGAGGGTGATACGACCTCGGCGGCGTACGGATATCTGCTCCGGCAGAGATCCTCGCTCGCACTCGAGCGAGGCGAGATCGAAGAATCGCTGAAGCTGGCGCAGGAAGTCATGCGGATCGCTGAAGCGCTGAACGAACCCGACCTCCACGCCTTAAGCCTGCAGGATCAGGGGAAAGCCCTCGTCCAGATGGGCCACACGGCGGAGGGCCTGGCGTTGCTGGACGAAGCAATGGCCGCGGCGGTGGCCGGCGAGCTGTCGCCGATCGTGACCGGCAAGACGTTCTGCAACATGCTCTCGACCTGCGAGAAGGTGGCCGATTACGATCGCGCCGGGCAATGGGACGAACTCGCCAGCAAATGGTGCGAGCGACATTCCGAGTCGACGTTCCCGGGGATCTGCCGCGTGTATCGCGCCAAGATCATGCGACTACGCGGTGCTTGGAACTCGGCGACAGAGATTGCGACACGCGCATCGGAGGAGCTGAGCAGCTTCCTCCCGATGGCAGCCGAGGCATGGTATGAGGTCGGTGAGATCCGCATGCGACTCGGCGACCTCGCGGGAGCGGACGAGGCATTCAAGCAAGCGCACGCGCTGGGACGCGATCCTGTCCCCGGCATGTCAGACCTACGACTCGCCGATGGCAAGGTAGATCACGCGCGCGCGCTGATCGATGCGGCGCTCGACGAGAAAGGATCCGACGCCGTGAACCGCGCTCGTCTCCTGCCGACCAAGATCGCCGTCTCGCTCGCCAACGACGATGTCCCGGCCGCTCGCGAAGCGCTCGCGAACCTCGAGAAGACACTGCAGGAGATTCCGTCTCCGATGCTGGAAGCCGTGACGTCAGAGCATCGAGGCGCCGTGCAGCTGGCCGAGGGTGACACGAGCGACGCCGTCTCGACGTTACGCACCGCGGTGCGTCAATGGACTGACGTCGGCTTCCCCTTCGAGACCGCGCATGCTCGCACGACGTTGGGACGCGCGTTTCGTGACGTCGGCGACGACGCATCGGCCGAGCTGGAGTTCAGCGCCGCGCAGAAAACGTTCGAGAATCTCGGAGCAGTCCGCTGGGCTGAGGAAGCGGAGCGCCAGCTCACAGGCTGAACTTCCGCCGCTTCCAAGCTCCCACCGGCGTCCTATCTTCGCGCCTGTTTCCCCGCGCGCATGCTTCAGAACCATGGTCTATGGTCGCTCGGGCGCGGTAAATCGTTGTCGCGCTTTTGATTCGGGTTCAACGAAGTGACGATAGAGTCTCGTTCGAAGCGAGCCGTAAAGCGAGCGGAAGCGCGCGGTGAGAGACTCACCGACCCCCTTTGCATAGAGCTTCAGGATCGCGAGGGCATTGAGATCGTGTTCGTCGATTAGTCACGCGGAGTCGCCCAACGCGGCCTTATGAAAGAGCAGAGCTTTCGAGGAGGCGCACATTTGAGAGTCGTGCTGAGCATCGCCCAGCACGGAGTTGAACGAGTAACTGGGCGCGTCGTTGTCCACGCCGCCTCGGTGTCCTCGGCCTCACCACCTTTGTAAACGGTTTGAAGAAGTCTCCGAGATTAACGCCCCAGCGCCGCCAAGATCGCCGCCAGCGCCTCCACCGTAACCCCGCTCTCTCCGCGTTCTAGGCTGCCGAAGTAGGTACGGTGCCGTCGAGGAAGTCTTTGGTTTGTGCGCCTGGCGGGGCAACTTTAAGCGAGTCAGCC
>JAUXJK010000100.1 GCA_030624785.1 Actinomycetes bacterium | reverse complement strand
GTTCGGGAACAGCACCTTCGCGTACTACGAGACAATTGGAGGAGGTCAGGGCGCGTCGCCCAAGAGCCCGGGACCCAGTGGCGTACACGTCGCAATGTCGAACACTCTCAACACGCCACTCGAAGCGCTCGAGCTTTCCTACCCGCTGCGCGTCGAGCATTACGGGCTTCGTCCCGGCTCGGGCGGCGCGGGCGCTCAGTCTGGCGGAGACGGCGTCACAAGGGAGTTGCGCGTGCTTGAGTCCTGCAGACTGTCCGTCCTCGGTGAGCGACGCCACAACCCGCCGCAGGGGATGGCCGGCGGCAAACCGGGGGCGCTTGGCAGGACGCTACTCAACGGCGATGAGCTCCCACCGAAAGCGACTCGACAACTCGCACCGGGCGATGTCGTCCGCATCGAAACGCCGGGCGGCGGCGGTTGGGGACCGCCATCAGCGGCCGACGACTAAAGGCTGGCCCCTTCCAGGGTCAGAAGAGTCTCCTTGCGAGCTAGGCCGCCGACGTAGCCGGTGAGGTCGCCGTCAGCACCGACGACCCGGTGGCATGGCAAGACGATCGAGATCGGATTGCGGTTCATCGCTCCACCGACCGCGCGCGCGGCGCCGGGGCGGCCTGCATCGCGGGCGAGGGTCGCGTATGTGGTTACTGTCCCGTAGGGAACCTCGGCGAGTTCCTGGAGTATCTGACGTCGGAATGACGTGACTGCCGAGAGGTCGAGCCGAAGCTCGAAGTTTTGCCTCTCGCCGCGGAAGTACTCATCGAGCTGGGCGACGGTGTCTTCGAGCGGTTCGCTCGCCTCAAGTACGCGAGGACCGAACAACTGGCTCAACTCGCTCAGGCAGCGTTCGGGATCGGGATCGAACGAGATTGTGCAAATGCCAACCTGCGTCGCCGCGAGAAGCAGATCTCCAATGGGGGATTCGGCGATCCCAAAGCTCACGTCGTAGAGACCCTCCGCTATCGCTTCTCGTCGGAAACGAGCATCTAGATCACTCGGGACACGTGTCATTCAGAACCTCCCGGCTCGGGTTCGGACCGATGGCCTGGCGAGTTACCGCTTTCGCCGAGTTGTCTCCGGAGACGGCGAACGCCGGCTGACGCGGCCTGGCGGGCGGCGTCCGAGCTCGACTCGAGAGCTCTGCCGATGTCGTCGTACTCCATGTCGAAGGCATATCGCAGCACGACTGCCGCTCGCTCCGTCGCAGGAAGCTCGTCGGTTAGCTCGGCGAGTCCACTATCGGAGAGCGCCGCTCCGGTTGCGTCGCAACTTGCATGGGCTTTCGATTCCTGCGCGTCGCACGCCGCGACCTCGACGGGACGCCGTGCCGCGCGACGCGCTCTATCGGCGAGCACGCTCCGCGCGATTGTGTAGAGCCACGCACGAAGCTCTCGCTCGTGTTCCAGCTTTTCGTATGTGCGGAGGGCACGAAGGAGCGTTTCCTGGAATGCGTCGGCCGCGTCCTCGCGCGCTAGCCGCGCGCGCATGTAGCCGTAGATCTCGTCTCGGTACTGGCGGTACACGATTTCGAACGGAGGTATGTGCATGCTCACAAGGGGAAACGTCCAGAAGCGGTTTCGTGTGAGGTCTATCACGATCCGCAATGTGCGTCGTGCAGGCGATCGTCGTCGATCGGCGTAGTGAGCGACAATGGGCCACGATGCGAGCTGCTGTCGTCGGACACGTTGAGTGGATTGAGTTCCTCCGCGTCGAGAATGTTCCCAAGCCGGGGGAGGTCGTGACGGCATTGGAGTCGTGGCAGGAGCCGGGTGGAGGAGGCGGCGTCGCCGCTGCGCGGCTGGCAGAGCTCGCCGACGAAGTCGTGATGTTCACCGCTCTTGGCGATGACGAGCTCGGTCGACGCGCCAAACGGGAGCTCGAGGCGTGCGGTGTGCGGATGGAGGTGGCCTGGCGAGACGCGCCACAGCGACGCGCCACCGTCTTTCTCGACGAGGTGGGCGAGCGGACGATCACTTTGATTGGAGAGAGGCACGCTCCCTGCGCTGGCGACGAGCTCTGCTGGGACGATCTCGACGGAGCGGATGCGGCGTATTTCACCGCGGGAGATCGAGCAGCGTTATTGCACGCTCGGCGAGCCGGTGTGCTCGTAGCGACATCGCGCGAGCTCGCTCTGCTGCAGGCCGCGTCGATACACGTTGACGCGGTGGTCGGTAGCGGCTCCGACGAGAAGGAGCAGTACGTGCCCGCTAGCCTCGACCCTTCGCCAGGGATCGCCGTTGTAACGTCCGGGAGCCTCGGCGGGTGGGCGCATCCAGGCGGACCGTTCCGCGCGCAGCGCCTCCAGGGCCCACGCGAGGACACCTACGGATGTGGCGACTCCTTTGCCGCCGGGCTTGCATACGCACTCGGGCGTCGAACGCAGGCCGCGGAGGCTCTGACCTTCGCCGCGTCCTGCGGAGCCGATGCGCTCACGCGCCGGGGCGCGCTCGGGCGCCCGCACCTCTAGACCGTCCAATCTTGAGAGCAGCGCCGTCATCGGCGCGGTGGGCTGGAGGTTGTGACCTCGGCTGTTTGAGGCACGCGTGGGCCGTTGGGGTTGCGATGTGGGATAAAGTGGGGTAGAGTGGGGTCTCGTGGAAGGCGAGGAACCCTTTGATGCTGCTCGGTACCTATGAACACACAATCGATGAGAAGAACCGGCTCACGTTGCCAGCGCGCTTTCGTGAGGCATTTGTCGACGGTGTATTTCTCACAAGGGGTATGGACGGATGCGTCGTCGTCTACACGAAGAGCGCATGGGACCAGCTGGTCTCAGTTCGACTTGCCGACCTTGACCCCTTTTCACAGGAGGCACGCCAGATGAGTCGCTTCATCTACGCCGGCGCCTCCGATGCCGGACTGGACCGGCAGGGCCGCGTTGTCGTTCCGCAGGGGCTCATGGATCACGCACGACTCGACCGAGACGTTGTCGTTGCCGGTCTCCGCGATCACGCAGAGATCTGGGAACGAGACGCTTGGCGACAGCAGATGGAGGAGGTGGAGAGGAATGCCGAACGTGTTGCTCAGAGCCTTGCCGGAGACCAATGATCATGTCCCGGTTCTCAGCAGTGAAGTAGTCGAACTCCTCGACGTCCAGCCCGGTGAGACGGTCGTGGACGCGACCTTTGGGGCTGGTGGACACTCTGGGGAGTTCATCGACCGCCTTGATGGTAGGGGCAAGCTGATCGCTATTGATCGCGATCCCGATGTGAGGCCCTATTTCGAATCGCTAGCAGCGTCGACGACGAGCGCTACGCGGCTTCTGCGCGGCGAGTTCGATGTCTTGCTTCGACAGCTAGCGGCCAACGACGTTCGCGTAGACCGTGTGTTCTTCGATCTCGGAATGTCGAGCATGCAGCTCGACCGGCCCGAGCGGGGTTTCTCCTACGCTGTCGATGCGCCTCTCGACATGCGCATGGATCCGGCGGCGCCCGTCTCAGCAGCCGACCTAGTCAACACGCTCCCAGAACGCGATCTCGCAGATGCGTTCCGTCGCTACGGCGAGGAGCGGCACGCGAGACAGATCGCACGAGCTCTTGTTGAACGCCGTTCGCAGCGACCATACGAGCGAACCAAGGATCTCGTCGAGACGATTCGACAAGCTGTGCCAGCGCCACGTCGTTTCGGCGACGGACACCCGGCAAAACGAGTGTTTCAGGCTCTCCGCATTGCCGTCAATGACGAGTTGGGCTCGCTCGAGCGAGCCCTCCCAGCCGCGCTCGAGATTCTGAGACCGGGTGGACGGCTGGTCGTCATCAGTTTCCAGTCTCTCGAAGATCGCCTCGTGAAACGATTTCTGAAATCTCAGGTTGATCCATGTACGTGTCCGCCCGACCTCCCGGTGTGCGTTTGTCAGTTGACGCCGCAGATGGAGCTCGTGACACGTAAGGCCGTCCGGCCATCTCCAGGCGAGGTGGCTGAGAACCCACGGTCAGCATCGGCGCGCTTGCGCGCTGCCCAGCGAACGGCCGCAGGAGCGAGCACCTGAAATGGCCAGCCCGGCATCAGGAGCCCGGGCGCGTGCCGCTCCACGGTCTGATCGGGACGCGTCCCCGGGGGAGGGGGCGCGTCCCGCCATCACACGAGCAATTTCCGGGCGCCTCACCCTTCGGCGGCCCTACTCAGACGATGAGCTTGTCAATCGACGAACTGCGTTCGCGCGTCCGCGGTTGGCTCGCCCGGTCGTCGTCATTCTTGCGGTGGCGACTCTGCTCACGGGCATCGTCGCGCTGAATGTCGCTGCGCTCCGTCAGCGCATGCAGGCTGACGATCTGGATACACGGATTGCGTTGTTGCGTGACGAGCGACGTCAACTGGAAACAGATCTTTCTCGAGCGGGAGCTGTCGGAAAGATTGAGTTCGCGGCACACAAGAACCTTGGTCTGGTCGCACCAGCGTCAGGAGACGTTCGGTACGTGAAGCTTCCGACGAGGCGTGCCGAGAATCCGTGACCGGCCGCATCTCTGATCGACGGATCAGGATCCTGATCGTCGCGTTCGCCGTTCTCCTGTCGATCGCTCTCGCCCGTGCCGCCTGGCTCCAGGGTGTGCAGTCGACATCGCTGGATGCGCAGGCAGATGCTCAATCCCGGAGGACGGTCTTGATCGAGCCGCGGCGCGGCACGATCTTTGATCGCAATGGACGCGAGCTAGCGATCGGCGAGCTCCGAACCAGCGTCTTCGCCAATCCGCAACAGATCAACGATCCCCCAGCGGTCGCGAAGATCGTTGCGGGCGACCTCGAGCTGCCTGAGGATCGTGTCCTCGAGCTGCTCTCGGATACCGAGCGAGGCTTTGTCTACGTGGCTCGAAAAGCCGAGCCGAAGCTCGCCGCGCGTCTCGAAGATCGCGGCCTAGCGGGCATTGGGTTTGAGTCTGAGGAGCGCCGTATCTACCCGCAACGTGGGGTGGCCAGCGAGGTGGTGGGTTTCGCCGGACTCGACAACAAGGGTCTCGAAGGAATCGAAAGCCACTATGACGAGCTCCTCTCTGGCCGCGTGGGCGAGACGACGGTGCTTTCTGATCCCTTCGGACGAACGATCAACGTCCTCGACGAAGCTCCGGTCAAAGAAGGGCACGATCTCTATCTGTCGATCGATCACCGCCTTCAACTGAAGGTGGAACGACTCGTGCGTCGCGCGCGCGGCTTTTGGAAGGCCAAGGCCGCGACCGCAATCGTCATGAACCCGCACAATGGTTCGATCCTGGCGATGGTGGTGGAGCCTGGCTTCGATCCCGGCGACGGCAGCGATGTCGGGCCCGACGAGCGGCGCAATCGAGCCGTAACCGACTCCTACGAGCCCGGTTCGACGTTCAAGGTCGTCACGATCGCTGGTGTACTCGAAGAGGGAATCCATAAGCCGAGCAGCTCTTTCAACCTGGAGCGGCAGATCGACGTGGCTGACCGGACGATCGGCGAAGTCGAGAATCGCGGCACAGAGGTGATGACCGTTTCCGAGATCCTCGCGCGCTCGTCGAACGTCGGCACGATCACGCTCGCGCTGAACCTTGGGTCGCCGCGACTCGAGGCATGGATCGAGAACTTCGGCTTTGGTAGCACGACCGGCATCGACTATCCAGGTGAGGTTGAAGGGATTGTCATACCGCGATCGGAGTGGTCAGGCTCGACGATCGCGAACGTGCCGCTCGGACAGGGAATCTCGGTGACCCCCATCCAGATGGCTGCGCTCTACTCGTCAATCGCGAATGGTGGGAAGCTCGTGAAACCACGCCTCGTCGAGCGGATCGACGGGCGAGAGGTCGAGTCCGTCCAACCTGAACGCGCGCGAGTGATCAGTAAGAAGACTGCGCGGCAGCTCACCCGAATGCTCGAGGGCGTGGTTGCCTCCGGCTCAGGGTCAAAGGCCGCGATCTCGGGATACCGAGTTGCCGGCAAGACGGGCACGGCAGCGAAGGTCGAACCGACCGGTTTCTATTCCACCGAACGATATGTCGCATCATTCGTTGGCTTTGCTCCTGCCGACGAGCCTCGAGTTGTGGTGTTCGTCTCCGTCGACGAGCCTCAACAGGAGATCTTTGGCGGTACGGTGGCGGCACCTCTGTTCGCGCAGATAACCGAGGCGGCGCTGACGCATCTCGAGGTGGGTCCGAACAACCGTTCCCGTTGAGCATCACGAAGGCGACGTGTCACAGCTGCCGCTCGTGGTTGAGTTCCCGCTCAGCAGCCCGTCAACAGCCGTCAACGCAGCGAGCTGGGATGGCGATGCAGCGGTGGTAAAATCGACGGCCATCGAGCTGGTAGATCTCAGTGTGGCCATCGCGGCCGAGATAACCGCCCATCCAGCTCCTGTAACGGTCCACGAGGTCGCATACGACAGCCGTGACGTGCCTGCGGGCTCCGTGTTCGTATGCGTGCCGGGGCAGGAGGTGGATGGGCACACCTTTGCTGAGGCTGCGGTTGACGCCGGGGCTGTCGCGCTGATCGTTGAACGCGAACTCGAACACGACGTGCCGCAGCTCATCGTGAAAGATTCGCGGCGAGCCATGGGGTTCGCCGCCGATGCTGTATATGGCGCTCCGACCCGCGATATCGACCTGGTCGGTGTGACGGGTACCAACGGAAAGACGACGACCACGTTTCTTGTCTACGCCATCCTTGCAGCCGCGGGAAGGCGTCCCGGGCTGTTGGGGACGATCGAGCGTCGGATCGGCGGCGAGCGACGTGGGGCGGTACGTACGACGCCGGAATCCGCGGATCTTCAGCGCGCGTTCGCCGAGATGCGTGACGCCGGCGACCGAAGCTGCGCGATGGAGGTCTCCTCGCATGCCGCCGCGCTGCAGCGGCTCGTCGCAACGCGGTTTCGCGTCCTGGCCTTCACCAATCTCACGCAAGATCACCTCGACTTCCATCGTTCGATGGATGCCTATTTTCAGGCCAAGCGTGATCCTTTCTTCACACAAGATGAAGCTGGCAATCGGCCATATGCCGCAGTGAATGTCGGAGATGCTTATGGCAAGCGGCTGGCCGAAGAGCTCGGAGCGAGCGGCTCCCGGGTTGTCACGTTTTCCCTGGATTCTCCCGCCGACGTTTCGCCCGATGAGATCTTGATCGAGCGGCAAGGTACAAGTCTCGTCGTGGGCGATCTCGCGGTCAGAAGTGAACTCAGGGGCCGATTCAACGCCGAGAACCTGCTTGCGGCGATCGCAATCGCCCGGCTCCTGGACATTCCTGATGACATGACAAAGCGCGGACTCGAACACGTGAAGGGCGTACCTGGACGGTTTGAGGCGATCAAACACGACCGACCGTTCACGGTGATCGTGGACTACGCGCATACTCCCGATGCCCTGGCGACGGTTC
>JAUXJK010000166.1 GCA_030624785.1 Actinomycetes bacterium | reverse complement strand
GACCATTTCGTGCGTGTCCGTACAGTCGATGGACAGGGCAACGCGGGTGAGGGATTGGTGCTTGGGCCATTTCGTATCGACACGACGTCACCGACCAAGCCGAAGATCGACGAGAAGAAGGTCGATTCATTCCAGACATCGCGCCGCTTCCTGGTCGCATGGAGCGCAAGTGATCCCCTTTCAGGTGTCGATACGTACGATGTGCGCTTTCGTCGCGCGCCAGCGTCGAGCGGCGTTGGCGCGCGCAAGAGTTTTCGCTCCAATACCTCCAAGAGCAAGGGCAGCTTTGTAGGCCGATCCGGCTCGACGTACTGCTTCTCGGCGCGAGCCGACGACGCGGCAGGCAACGGCTCGTCGTATGGCAAGGAACGCTGTACCGCAGTTCCCGTCGACGACCGTCAGCTCGCCGGAAAACAAGGCTGGAAGAAGCTTGCCAAACGCAACGCCTACCGTCGTACAGCGCTTCTTACGACGCAGTTCGGCGCAGACCTTTTCATGCGCAACGTTCGGGCCCGCAGCCTCGCCGTCATAGCGACGCGCTGCGGTCGCTGCGGCGAGGTCGAAGTCCGACATCGTGGACGAATCATGGGCGTGATCGATCTATCAGCCAAGCCATACGGAGCACGTCTCGTCAACGAGCTGCCGAGTCTCAAGCGCCTGCGAAGCGGCCGGGTAACGCTCAAGGTCGTCAGCTCGGGTCGACGCGTCGTGATTGATGGACTCGGCATCAACCGAGTCCGCGTCATGAGTTGAACACTCTTACGCGCGCCGCCGCCAGGGCGCTCGCAGCGTGTAGCTAGCGTTCCCGCATGCGATCGCCCGCAAGTCGTCTAGGTCTTTCGGGCCCCGCGATCCTGGCCGTCGCGCTTGCTTTCGCAGCGATGGTTGGCTCTGCGCCGGGCCAGTCGTTCATGATCGCCGTCTTCATCGACGACATGCTCGAAGGCACGGGACTTTCCCGCACGACCTTCTCGGGACTGTACGCCGCCGGCACGATTGTGTCAGCGTTTGTCAGCGTCGCGATCGGGCGCTACAGCGACCGGGTCGGCTTGGCCGCATCCTGGGCCGTCGTCTGCGTTGGGCTGATCGGCGCGATCATGATCGGCAGCGCAGCTTCGGGAGCGGTCCTGGTGTTTATCGCACTTTCGGGATTGCGGTCATTCGGCCAGGGAGCTCTTCCACTCGTTGGCACGATCCTGGTCGCGCGATCTCTCGGTTCGAAGCGAGGACGTGGGCTCTCGGCCGCAATGTTCGGGCACACGGCCGCGGGCATGGCTCTGCCACCGCTGGTAACACTCTTGATCGTTGGCGTTGGCTGGCGCTCTGCCATGCAGATACTGGCAGCCGCTGTTGCGGTTCTCATCCTCCCACTGGCATTCGCGGTTCGTCGCGTCACTCGGGCTCCGATAGAACCCGACGAGGAAGGAATAGACGATCCGACTCGATGGCCCGAGCCGCTCCGGATCAGCCGTCGGCTCAAGGGCATGGAGATACCGACGCGTGGCGTCGCAACGCTCCTGGGTGTCTTCGCTGTGCCAGGCCTCATATTGACGGGACTCACGTTCCATGCCGTCTCGTTGCTGTCACGCAACGGACTCGACAGCACTGAAGCAGCCCTAGCACTCACCGTGATGGCCGGAATGCACGCCATCGGCGTCATCGTGGCCGGCGTGCTTGCCGACCGCGTCTCGCCGCGAGTGATGCTGACGATGATGAGCGGAACACTCCTTGGCGGGACAGCACTGCTTCTCAGCTCGCAGACGGCTTCCGCCTACATCGCGTTCGCCGTCCTGGGAATCACGACCGGCCTGTTCCTCGTGGCGAACGGCGTTGTCTGGGCGCGGACATACGGCACTCACCGGCTCGGGCGTATCCAGGGTCTCGGTTTCGCTGCGATGATCTCGGGCTCGGCAATGGGGCCGCTCCCACTCGCTATCTCCCGATCAATCTTCGACAGCTACGTCCCAGGCATCGTCGCGTTCGCCGGCCTCGCCGCGCTGACCCTCTCCGTCACCATCATCCGCAGGGAGCCCACCACTCCGACGCGCGCTGCTTAGAACATGTCCCAGACGCCGACTCCTGAAGCGCGATCCTAGAGCGCGATGAGCTCCTCAGGCGCCGACGTGAGCTTTTCGGCTCCGTTCGCCGTAACGACGTATGAGTTCTCAAGCCCGAGTGCTCCCTCTCCCGGAAATACGAACTTCGGCTCGAGCGCGAAAACCATGCCAGCCTCGAGCGGGCGATCCCAACCTCTCGCAAAGAACGGTGGCTCGTCGAGCTCTAGGCCGATGCCATGAGCAACGAATGACACTCGGGTGCCACTTGCCATCGCAGGTGCCAGATCGTCGGCTACTTCAAGCGCCAGCTCGTAGAGCGCGGAGCCGAGAACACCTGGGCGTGACGCCGCACTTACCTCGGCGCCGATCTCCAGCGATCGCTCGTAGGCCGAGACCATGTGCTGCGGAAGCGATCCGGCCGAGAAACACCGCGTCTGGTCAGCGATATATCCCTCACTTGAACCGATCAGATCGATAACGATCGGCATGCCAGAGTCGATCAAGCTCGCAGAGGCCCCCTTGCCGATATACGCATTCAATCCTGCACCTACGAGTGGCGTGTCAGTACCACCAGGCAAGGCACTTGCCGGGCCAGCTGTGATGGTCCCGTAGTGGAGATCGCCATTGAACGACCGCATTCGGAGCTGACCTTGATGACCCATCGAGCGCAACCAGAACTCGATCTCCGCGGCGAGCTCGATTTCGCTCATCCCGAGCCGAAACACCTCTCGCATGCGTTCATCGACCCCGCTGATCATCGCCGCAGCCTCGCGGATTCGCTCGAGCTCCCAGGGACTCTTGATGGCCCGGATGCTGCGAATCAGATCGGAGCAGTCGACCAGTTGATGATTCGGTAGGCGCCGGGCGTAGTCGAGATACCGGGCAGCGGGTAAGACGTCCAACTCGAACCCGAGCCTGCCATCACCAAGCCCGGAGGCAGCGAGCACCCCAGCCAGCTCACTCAGTGAGGAGAGCTGCTCAATTCGCCTCACGGGGCTCTCGGCCTGCGCACGCTCGAGCGTGCGCCGCACAAGCATCACCGGTTCACCCTCGCTCGGCACGACGAGATGCGCGTTCTGCGACGTGCCTGTCAGGTAGTAGAGATCAGCGCTCTGCACGACGACAGCTGCGGCAATTTCGGCTTCCGCGAGCAGGCTCTGGAAAGACGCGATGCGCTGCTCGATTTCGCTCGTCGGAACGCTTTGATGGAATTCGGTTGCGGACATCGCCTAGATAATGCCGGTTCATGATCATTGAGAACGGTCTGATCCGAACACTCGACCCCTCGCTACCGACCGCTCGCGCTCTTGCGATCGCGGGCGACCGGATCGTGGGCGGTGTCGGGGTCCACGAATGGGCGCTGCCCACGCCGGAGCGAGTCGATCTCCGGGGCCGATGCGTCGTACCCGGGTTCGTTGACTCTCACGTGCACTTCCTGTCGTGGTCTCTCGCGCAGACGATGCTACGACTCGACGGCTGCGCCGACCTGCGTGAACTCACGGCACGAGTGGCCCGCGCCGCGCAGCACCTCAAGCCCGGCGAGTGGCTGGTCGGCCGTGGCTGGCGAGAGGACGACTGGCCAGAGGGGCAGAGCGCACACCGCGGCCATCTCGACGGCGTTTCGCCGGAGAATCCTGTCGCGCTTGTCGCAAGGGACGGACACTCGCTTTGGCTAAACAGCGCCGCCCTCGCTGATGCTGAGAGCGAGATCGGCCGCATCGGCGACGTCGTCGAGCGTTCGATAGACGGTGCGCCGACCGGGGTTCTGCGAGAGCATGCCGCCTGGGCATTTAGGGATCGTTTCATCCAGCTCCCGGACTCTCAGGTGCGGGAGGCGATGCGAAAGGGACTACGGTTGGCTAACGCGCGAGGCGTGACCGCAATCCACGATCAAGACGGATCGCGCGGCATCCTCCCCCATTGGCAAGGACTCAAGGAGTCGCGCCTATTGAGCGCACGGGTGTGGCAATCACTGCCGATCTCCGATCTCGAGGGACTCGCTGCGCTTGGCCTCAGGTCAGGCTTTGGCGATGACCTTCTGAGGCTCGGCCACCTCAAGGTGTTCATGGACGGTGCCCTCGCATCTGGAACGGCGAATCTCATCGACGCTGGCGGCGTCGAGTTGACGAGTCGCGCTGAACTAGAAGAACTCGCTCGATCGGCCGCTTCCGCGGGCTGGCCACTGTCGATCCACGCGATTGGTGATCAGGCCAACCGGGATGCACTCGACGCGCTCGAAGCAACACAGGATGCCTGGCGGCCCGGAGGGCTTCGACCGCGGATCGAACATGCGCAGCTCCTCCACCCTGCCGACATTCCTCGCTTTGCCGAGCTCGATGTCGCGTGTTCGGTCCAGTTCTCCCATGCGCCCTCTGATCAGGCGATCGCTGATGCCCAGTGGGCGGAACGGCTGGACGGGGCCTATGCCTACGGCTCATTGGCCGCGAGTGGAGCTCTGCTCGCGAACGGCTCCGATGCTCCGGTCGAAGAACTCGATCCACTCGCAGGGATTTACGCGGGTAGCACGCGGACGCTCGACGAACGTCCGCCGTGGCGCCCAAGCGAGGCCCTCACGGCACTCCAAGCGCTGCAAGCCACGACGAGCGGGCCCGCCTGGCTCGAGCACGCGGAGCGTACGCGCGGCCATCTAACACCTGGAGCGTTGGCTGACCTGGTTGTGCTCAGCGGGGATCCTCTCGAGAGCGGACTGAATACGGCGCCTGTCGAGGTCGTGGCGACAATGCTTGGCGGCCGGTGGGTGCATCAACCGCCCCCATGGGACTGACATGTTGCACAGCCGCACTCGACCTGCGGCTCGCCTCTTTCATCGAAGGCCTTCGAGAGCAGCATCCAGGCCCGTTATCATGGAATCGTGCGGACAATGCGAGCAATACACGATGGCCACTGCGCTGTCGCATGCACGGCCTCGATCATCGGGACGAAATGGACTCCGCTTCTCGTGCACGATATGTCCGAGGGGCCGCGAAGGTTCTCGGAGCTTGAGCGCGCCTGCCCGGGCATCAGCCCGAGGACGCTTTCCGAGCGGCTTGACACACTCGAGGATCTCAGCATCCTCGAGCGGCAAAGCTATCCCGAGTCACCACCACGGGTCGAGTACACACTCACCGAGACCGGCGAAGCGCTCCTGCCGATAATTGCGGCAATGAGCGATTTTGGTCATGACTGGCTCGGTTGCGACCACGCGCACCCCGATCCGTCGCCCCTAAAACAGGCTGTTAGCACCCTCTCCGACGGCTAGCCGTGTCAGG
>JAUXJK010000041.1 GCA_030624785.1 Actinomycetes bacterium | reverse complement strand
ATCCCCCGTGGTGTCGGCCGGCAGCTTCAGAAAGCCGAAAAGCGGGGACTGCAGGCCGTTCGAGATGCCTTCGAATGATCGAAATGGACCCGGCACCTGTCCGATGATCGCTGTCGAGGGCTGGAGAATTGGATCGACGCCCAGCGGCTGATCGACTCCGCCTGTCGGAGCAGGGCGGGCTCGAAGCGGCCCGATCCTTTCCGCGTTCTCACTTTCTGCCTCGTCCGGCTCAGTGACTGCGTCAATGGGCGTGCTCGGTAGGCGTGTCGCGGCTCCGGCTGGGCCTGCCTGCACGACCAGACCGAGCGTCAGCAGGGCGAGGCCCGCGGCCATCCACGACCGCGCGCGCAGGTTCATGGCTGCCTTTAGGCGCACGTCAGATGGGGCCGATGTGGGCGGAGAATGGGCAGTTTTGGTCGCCAGGTGTCCGGTGTGCTCAGGGCATCCGACACGGGACGCCTGCCTACTGTCTCGATTGTAGGCGCCAACTGAGTGCGATTTGTAAGAACTGACGGCGGAGCAGTACATCACTAGTATGCCGCCGTGGCATACGACATTCTCTCGGACGAGCAACGAGAGGTACGCGAGTTGGTGCGATCGGTGGTGCGAGACCGGGTTGCACCGCGCGCTACCGCAATCGACGAGTCTTCTGAGTTTCCCTGGGACATCGTCGAGACGTTCCGTGAACACGAACTCTTCGGACTCTCCCACGCGGAGCGTTTCGGTGGCTCGGCGATCGGAACTCTGATGATGCTCGTGGCGATCGAAGAGGTCTCGAACGTGTGCGCGACCAGCGGACTCATTCTTGCCGTTCAGGAGCTCGGTTCGATTCCGATCGAGCTCGCGGGCAACGAGGAGCAACTCGATCGATACCTCCCGCGTCTCGTGTCCGGCGAATGGCTTGCCGCATATGCCCTGACCGAGCCCGGCTCAGGATCCGATTCGGCGGCGATGCTCAGTACTGCGCGGCGTGAGGGCGACAGCTACTTCCTGAATGGTGGCAAGCGCTTCATCACGAATGCGGGCGTCGCACACCTGTATGTGGTGTTTGCAAAGACCGACGAAAGCGCGGGTCACAAGGGCGTCTCGGCATTTCTTGTGGAGAAAGACTTCCCCGGCTTTGAGGTTGGACGAATCGAGCCGAAGATGGGGATCAAGGGATCCACGACAGGCGAGATCTTCTTCAACGACTGCGAGGTGCCGGCAGCCAATCTTCTTGGTGCGGAAGGAGACGGCTTCAAGATTGCTATGCGGGTGCTCGATCGCTCGCGTCCTGGCGTAGGCGCCCAGGCGCTTGGCATCGCCCAGGGCGCTACCGACTACGCGCTCGACTACGCAAAAGGGCGAGAGACGATGGGCAAGCCGATCGTTCAGCACCAGTTGATCCAGGCGAAGCTCGCAGATATGGAAACGAGAACAGAGGCGGCTCGGCTGCTGCTCTACAAGATCGGCAGCATGATCGACTCCGGCATGGACGGCCCAGAGCTAACCAAGGCATCCGCGCAGGCGAAGCTGGCTTGCGGTGACGCAGCGATGGCCGTGACGACGGAGGCGGTACAGATTCTCGGCGGCTACGGATACATGCGCGAATACCCGGTCGAGCGCATGATGCGCGACGCGAAGATCACGCAGATCTATGAAGGTTCACAGGAAGTTCAGCGGCTCGTGATTGCGCGCGAGATGTCGCGCGAGACGCGCGTCAACCTGTTCAGTTCGTAGCGCTTCGGCCCGCGAGGACGCTAACCCTCACGCTCAGATCGAGCCTTGAGCTTCATCGCGCGCTTGTGAGCTTGGTAGGCCTTGAGGCTCTCTGGTGAGTCGATGTCACCCACGGTTGGATGAGTTGGAAGAACCTTGTTCATGCCCGGCGGCGAGACGCCCAAGCGCTTCGAGAGCACCGCGAGTAGCGACGAGATCTTCATCCTTCCGAAGCCCGGCAACGCGTCGATCCGGTCGCGCAGCTCAGGGCCCGTTGCCGCATCCCGCCAGATACTGCCGGCGTCCCCGTCGTAGGAGTCGACCACGATCGAACAGAGGTCAGCTGTCCGCTTGGCCATCGAGCTAGGGAATCGGTGTAGCGTCGGCTTCTCCCGAAAAACAGCCTCCAGCTCATCCGTGTCCATCTCAGAGATGCGGCGCGCGTCGAGATGACCGAGCCTGCGCTGCAGCTCATGCGGGCCGGCAAACGCGCGGGTGAGCGGAATCTGCTGATCGAGTACGAAACCGATCAGCAACGCGAGCGGCTCCTCGGCGAGGAGGCGGTCCGCTTCCTCGTTACCGGTGAATGAGAGACGCTCGTCAGCCATCACGCGCGACGATAGACCACTGCGCCGGGTGGTGTGGTGCCACCAACGGCGTAGCCTCTAGTCTGAACGACGTGGACGCGCTCTCAGTCTTTAGCCCGGAGGTGCGCAGCTGGTTTGAGCGTTCGTTCGCGGGGCCCACGCCTGCGCAGACGCTGGGGTGGCCTGCGATCGCGAGCGGGTCCCATACGTTGATCCAGGCACCGACGGGGTCAGGGAAAACCCTTGCCGCTTTCCTGTGGGCACTAGACCAAGCCGTTCCCGGTGAGGGCCTCCAGGTTCTCTACGTGAGTCCCCTCAAGGCCCTCAACTACGACGTCGAACGAAACCTCCGCGCGCCGCTCGCCGGCATCGGCAGGGATCTTCGGGTCGCTGTCCGCACGGGTGATACACCGCAGCGCGAGCGGGCCCAGATCCTGCGCAAGCCGCCGGAGATTCTGATTACGACACCCGAGTCACTGTTTCTCATGCTGACCTCGCAGGCGCGGGAGATTCTTACGGCGACGCGTTTCCTCATCCTTGATGAGATTCACTCGCTTGCTGCCACAAAGCGCGGAGCGCATCTCGCGCTCTCGGTGGAGCGGCTCGAGCGGCTCGTGGGAGAGCACGTCCAGCGAGTGGCCCTATCCGCGACACAGAAGCCTCTTGAGGAGATTGGAAATTTCGTCGCCGGAGGTCGACCGATCCAGCTCGTCGATGCGGGCATCACCCGCGACATCGATCTCGAAGTCGTCGTGCCACTGGAGGACATGCGCGAGCCCGGTGCCGACGCAGACCCGCTCGATCCTGAAGCCTCCTCGTCGATCTGGCCATCGATCTATCCCAGGCTCCTCGAGCTCGTTCGTTCCCACACCTCGACCATCGTCTTCGTCAATAACCGGCGACTTGCAGAGCGGTTGGCGCTGCGCCTGAACGAACTCGCGGCCGAAGACGCTGACACGGACGGTCCGCCCGGGCAGATCGCTCGGGCACACCATGGATCTCTGGCCCGTGAGCAAAGAGTAGAGGTCGAAGAGCTGCTCAAGCAGGGGCAGATTCCGTGTCTTGTCGCCACCTCGTCGCTTGAACTGGGCATAGATATGGGCGCCGTCGATCTGGTCGTTCAGGTCGAGTCGCCCCGTTCCGTCGCACGCGGCCTGCAGCGCGTTGGGCGGAGCGGGCACACGCTCGGCGCGACCTCTCGTGGGCGCGTGTTTCCGAAATATCGAGGAGACCTTCTCGAGTGCGCTGTGGTCGCGCAACGCATGCTGGCGGGTGAGATCGAGGAAACGGTCGTGCCGCGCAATCCGCTCGATGTCCTCTCGCAGCAGATTGTTGCGATCTGCGCGGATGAGGAGATCACGGTTGACGATCTCCACGAGCTTGTGCAACGAGCGTGGAACTTTCACGAACTGCCGAGGCAACTGCTCGAGAACGTCCTGGACATGCTCGCGGGCCGGTATCCATCAGAGGATTTTGCGGAGTTGCGGCCGCGAATTGTGTGGGACCGCATTGCGGGCGTTGTCCGAGCGAGGCAGGGCGCGAGACGGCTAGCGGTCACGAACGCGGGCACGATTCCGGACCGTGGGCTCTTCGGTGTTTTCCTGACCGACGGCGGAGGACGGGTTGGCGAGCTCGACGAGGAGATGGTGTACGAGGCGCGCGTGGGGCAGACATTCACTCTCGGTGCGTCGACCTGGCGGATTCAGGACATCACGCGCGACCGAGTGCTTGTTTCACCTGCCCCGGGCGTTCCCGGAGCGGTGCCCTTCTGGAAGGGAGAAGGCGTTGGAAGACCCTACGAGCTCGGCCGCGCCATCGGGGAGACGGGGCGCTCGCTGATCGCGCTCACGCCCGATCGCGCGGTCAAACGTCTTGTTGAAGACCATCGGCTCGATCGCAAGGCGGCTACGAATCTGCTGACCTATCTCGGAGATCAGCTCGAAGCTACCGGAGCGATCCCGTCGGATCGCACCGTCGTGATCGAGCGTTTTCGTGATGAGATCGGCGACTGGCGACTCTGCGTGTTGACACCGTTTGGCTCTCGCGTTCACGCTCCTTGGGCACTTGCCTTGCAGAGCCGGCTGCGAGAGCGTCTCGAGCTAGAGGTAACAGCGATCTGGTCCGACAACGGCATCGCGCTGCATCTGCCCGATGCCGAGGCCGCCCCGCCGACGGAGGAGGTTTTGATCGCGGCCGAGGACGTCGAAGATCTCGTTGTCAATGAGCTCGCGAGTTCTGCGTTGTTCGGTGCGCGGTTCAGGGAGAACGCGGCCCGCGCACTGCTCATTCCAAGGCGACGGCCCGGGCAACGGACGCCTCTGTGGCAGCAACGGTTGAAGGCTCAGAGTCTCCTACAGGTAGCGCGGCGCTACCCGGACTTCCCGATCATTCTCGAGACCTATCGCGAGTGCCTTCGCGACGTCTTCGATCTGCCGTCGCTGCAGCAGATACTGGGAGACATCAGCGCCCGACGCGTCGACGTGGTCGACGCCGAGACGCAGAGTGCATCTCCCTTCGCTTCCTCATTGATCTTTGACTACGTGGCCACGTATATGTACGAGGACGACACCCCGATCGCCGAGCGGCGCGCCCAAGCACTCTCCCTCGATCGCGATCTGCTGCGGGAGCTACTCGGAACAGAGGAGCTGCGCGAACTCCTCGACGTCTCGGCGGTTGAGCAGGTTGAGCGGGAGCTGCGCGGCGGTGCTCGGACGGTTGACGAGCTCCATGACCTCCTGCTTCGACGCGGCGATCAGGGGCGCGAGGACGTCGACGCATCGCTTGCGGACGGGCTCGTCGAGGAGCGTCGAGCGCTGTGGGCGCGGCTCGCCGGAACGGAGCGACTCATTGCCATCGAAGACGCAGGTCGCTATCGCGACGCATTCGGAGTTGTGCCTCCGGGCGGCCTACCAGAGGCCTATCTCGATGGTGGTGAGGATGCCATTCGCTATCTGCTCGTGCGGTTCGCGCGGGGACGAGGGCCCTTTACCAGTCGAGACATCGTCGGCCGCTTCGGCGGGCCCGCAGAGGGACTCGAGGTCGCGCTCACTTCGTTGGAGGCGGAGGGACTACTCGTGCGCGGTGAGCTGCGACCAGGTGGTGCCGGCATCGAGTGGTGCGATCCAGATGTGTTGCGCCGCTTGCGCCGCTCGACTCTCGCCCGGCTCCGAAAGGAGATCGAGCCCGTCGAGGCGAGTGCGCTCGCTCGCTTCCTTCCGCGGTGGCAAGGCGTCGGCGGAAACGCGGACATTAGGGGTGCCATCGTGTCGCTGCAGGGCCTGGCGCTACCAACCGCGCTCTGGGAGTCAGATGTTCTTCCTCGTCGCGTGCGCGACTATCAACCGGCGGCGCTCGATCAGCTATGTGCGTCTGGGGATGTCTTCTGGGTCGGCGCGGGTTTGGAGCGCGTCGCCCTCTACTACCGCGAGGACGCACCGGCTCTAGGCCCACCGAGCGCTTTGGAGATCGAACCGGCCGTAGCCCACGACACGATCGAAGCAACGCTCCGAACTGGCGCGCTGTTCTGGCCGGACCTGATTGCGGCGAGCGATCTGGATCCGAGCGTTGCTCTCCCTGCACTCTGGGATCTCGTCTGGAGCGGCAAGGTCACGAACGATGCGTGGCAGCCGCTGCGCGCTTCTAGGCGGTTCGATGCTCCGCGACCGGTTCGGGGTCGCCGTCGGTTCGGGCGCGACAGAGGTGGTGTGGCCGCGCCGACCCAGGGACGATGGTCGCTCGTCGAGCCCTTGTTCGACGGCGAGCGAGACGCGCGGTCTCGCGCCGAGTTGCTGCTCGAACGGCAGGGTGTCGTCACGCGGGACGGCGTTCGTGGCGAGGGAGTGGCTGGCGGATACTCCGCTGTCTACGCGGAGCTGCGTGCCCTCGAGACCCTGGGTGTGTGCAGACGTGGCTACTTCGTCGAGGGTCTGGGCGGGGCCCAGTTCGCGCTACCGGGTGCTGTCGAGCGGCTTCGCGAGCCCATCAGCGATGCTGACTCCTCCGAAGCTACCGAGGTGCTTGCAGCTGCCGATCCGGCACAGCCCTATGGGGCTTCCGTTCCGTGGCCAAAGCGAGCAGCGGGGCGTGCCTCCCGCGTTGCCGGCGCTCTGGTTGTCAGCGTTGCCGGCGATGCAGTGTTGTTCGTCGAGCGCGGTGGGCGAACTCTCGTCCCGCTGCGCGAGCCCGAGCCCGACTGGTTGGCGGTCGCGCTCGATGCGCTCGTCTCCCATGTCAGGGCGCGGCGTGGTCCGCGGCTCGCAATCGAGCGATTCGATGGCGAGCCCGTCGCGGACAGCGGCATGATGGAGCTGCTTGTCGAATCCGGGTTCACCGCAGGCCCACGCCGGGCAGTACTACGGTCGCAGCCATGAGCCTCGCAGTCGTAGCCGCGTTCGCCCGCGACGCGTTCGTCTGGTTGGGCATCCCTGCGCTTGTCTACGGAGCAATCCTAGGCCTGGCGACGTGGCTTCTCTCTCTTCGCGCAAGCCGCGCTCAAGCATTGACGTTCGGTCTTCCGTCAATCGGAACCGTGCTTCTGCTTTCGCTTTCGGAAACTCAATCCTCGTCAACAGCCAGAGCAACTGCGAGGACCTGCCGATAGCGCCGCCCGTTCGCGAGCCTCCGGGTTAGCGCTAGCGTCCGGGCTGCCAGGCAGGAAACTCGGTCGCTAGCGCGTAACCGATTCGCGTGCCCAATCGCCCGCCAAGCTCGCCCGAGCTGCACCACGCTCTCCGGCTTTTCTGCCTCGGGTGTTTCTTCGACATCTCGCGAGAACTCGACGGCGGAGCAAGTATCGAGGTGGACATCGTCGAACACCGCGGCGGCGGGCCGAGCGGTCTTTTCGAGTACGACGAAAAGATCGGAGCGTTTATTGCCACCCGAGCCGACAGGTTGCTCGCCCGTGAGGATGCTGTGCGCGCACTCGCGGCGTTGAAGCTGGAGCCGGCGACCGGACTTGTGGCGCAAGGGCATCTCGAACGCTACGAGAGCGAGGACGACGCGCTCAGGCGTGGCATTCTTCTACCACTACTCGCCGATGTGGGCGAAGACTGTCAGCGATTCGACTGGTCAGACGCGGCCTTCGAGCGCGCATATCGCGAACTCGAAACTCGACTCTTCGGAAACGCACATCACTATCGCGCGATCGCACCTCTGGTGGGGTTGACCGCGCGGGACGCATTCGAGTTGGGTTGCGGCACGCGAGTGCGTCATGCGAATCCGGGCGAGCTCGACGCCGCAGCTGAAGCAGGGGTCATCCCACTTGATTTCGGCCGCGAGTACGACCGCCAGCTTGTCCTGGAGATCGAGATCTACACACACGATTCGACGCCACCGGACGCGCCCGCAATGGTCGCGCGCGCAGTCTCGACCCTGCGGCTCACGATTCCCGGCGCACTCGCCGCCGGGCCCGGCATCGTTGAATACCTCGACGGTCATCTGTACGGCTTGCGCAAGGTGGGCGACATCACGAGTCGGCTCCCGACTGGCGAGCCGACACGCCTCGACCAGTTCCGTGGCCGCATCGCGGGCGAAGTGTTCCGTCGCCTGAGCGGGCCGGCCGACGATCCGGAACTGCTCGAAGCCCTGGATCGTTGGGAGCTGGCACTTTTCCACCAGGGCCCGCTTCGTGCTGAGGGTCTGAGGGAAGCGTTGGTGCAGTTGCTCGGCGGCGACGATGGTGCGTGGGCAGCGGCGATGCGCGCTTCTGCTCTCGTCGGTGAGACGCCCGACGAGAGAGCGCAGTTGCTTGAGGGACTCGTGTCTCTCGTCGAAGGCAACGGCCCCGGAGCACAGGGCGAAGAGGTTCTACGACGCGCGCTCGTCGCAGCCGTACGTGCCGACTCGCGCGGCGAGCTGATGGCAACCCTGGACAACACTCTCCTCGGCGTTCCGGCTGCCGCAGCCGCTACCGATCGACGCGCTCTTCCGATACGCGAACTGCTACTCGCGACCTAGATCGTTGGATAGAGTGGCGCGGTGCCGCTCGCGTTCAGTGCGTTTCGCTTCTGGAGTCCACGTCGCTATCTGGTCGCGCTCGCTGTCGCACTAGGAGCAGCACTCGCGACGGGTATTCCGAGTGATCTGATCAATACGCCGCTCTTCGGTCGACCGGTGGCGATCACAGTTTGGGCATACCCCGTCTGGATCATCACGTCGGTGCTGATCGGGCTGCTAGTCGCAGCGTCCCTTCGAGGGAGAGGTCAGGCCGCCAGCGGTGGTGTCCTGACGCTGATCGCCGTCGGTTGCCCGGTGTGCAACAAACCGATCGTACTTCTGCTCGGTGCATCCGGAGCACTCGAGATCTGGGCGCCTTTGCAGCCCGTGCTTGGCGCCGTTGCCGTTGTGTTTCTCGGCGGCGCGCTTTTCATTCGGTTACGTGGAGAGGTTGCCTGCAGAGTTCCTTCCGTGTGTCACAGCATCGCCAGCTGATCGCGTCAGCTTCGCGCGGGTGATCTGTGACTGGCGCCGGCTAGCCAAAGCCCTTTGCGTCCCGCATGATGTGAAGAGAACCGCCAGGCGGAGGGAAACGACCATCGGCGTGTATCGGTGTTCTTGGTTTGCCGATCCTTGACAATCCTTGGCGGAAGAGGGGGAGGATTGTGTTAGCTTTGGACGAAAGGAGGGCGGCAATGGCTGTGCCCGAATCCCGCTTGCGTCCCGACGAGGAGCCCGCCACCGGCAGCGGTGGTGCGACGGCCCGTGTCATCTCGCTCGCCAATCAAAAAGGTGGCGTTGCGAAGACGACGACCGCAGTGAACCTTGCTGCAGCGTTGCAGGAGTTGGGCGAGCGTGTGTTGACGGTTGACCTAGACCCACAGGGCAACCTGACCATGAGTCAGGGCCTGAATCCCGACACGATCGAACGTTCGATGTTCGATGTGCTCGTCCGTTCGCTCCCGATCGAAGAGATCGTCGAGAACGTCGAGCTGAATGTCGCGGTGTCCTCGATCGATCTCGCAGGCGCCGAACTTGCTCTCTCAAGCATGATCGGACGCGAGCGTGCACTCGAAAAGGCGTTGAATCCGGTTCGGTCACGCTATGACTTCGTCCTCATCGATACCCCGCCGTCGCTTGGACTGCTAACGATCAATGCGTTGACGGCATCCCACGAGGTAATCGTTCCGGTGCAGTGTGAGTATCTCTCGCTGCGCGGTCTCGTTCAGCTACAGAACACGATGAAGATGATTCGCGAGAACCTGAACCCTTCGGTCGATATCTCCGGCATCTTGCCGACGATGTACGACGGCCGAACGCTGCACTGCCGCGAGGCTGTCGAGATGCTTATCGAGAACTTCGGTGACCGCGTCTTCAAGACACGCATACGCAAGGCGGTTCGTTATGCCGAGGCGCCTGTAGCCGGCTCATCCGTGCTGGCATATGACCCGAAGGGTTCTGCCGCGGACGCATACCGCTCACTTGCGAAGGAGGTGCTCCATGGCGCGCAAGCGCGCGAGCATGCGTGAGGGACCGCTCTCGGAGCTGTTTCGCGCGACCGACCGGGCAGGCAAGGAACCGCCCGAGGAGACGGTCGAGGATGTTTCGCAGCCACAGCGTACCGACGAGGACGATGCGGTCGCCGCATCCGACAACGTCACGCCGCTGAGGCAGCGTGATTCCAGTCCTGTTGAGCAGCCGCCGAGCATCGGCGACTCTGGCCTCGACGACCAGATGGAATCTCAGCTCCCGCTCGAGGAGTCACCTGAACCCGACTCCGACGCGCCTTCCGAAGAGTCGCAAGACCTTCGCGAGAACGACGAGTCCACGGTCACCGATCGCCCGGCCGCGGCCTTCGCTCAGCCCGTGCTTAGCGACGCCGCGTCGCAGTGGCAAACGCCGGATACGAACGCGTACATAGCTGTGATTCGAGTTGTCGGGGTCGGTGGTGCCGGCCTGAATGCGCTCGAGCGCATGATGGAAGCCGGAATCTCGCAGGTCGATTTCGTGGCGGTGAACACCGATATTCAGCAACTGCAAGCCAGCCAGGCGCCTGTGC
This sequence comes from Actinomycetes bacterium, assembly GCA_030624785.1. Taxonomy (GTDB): domain Bacteria; phylum Actinomycetota; class Thermoleophilia; order Gaiellales; family Gaiellaceae; genus JAUVPB01. The sequence continues at coordinate 178 of JAUXJK010000041.1, read as the reverse complement.
AACTCGACATTGGCCGGGATCTGACACAGGGTCTTGGTTCGGGCGCCGATCCTGAAGTCGGCCGGGAAGCCGCCGAAACATCCTACGACCAGATCAAGAACGCACTTCGCGGTTCTGACATGGTGTTCGTCACCGCTGGCGAGGGAGGGGGCACGGGATCCGGGGCGGCGCCCGTCGT